>CBFDUR010000057.1:0-8171 GCA_965613005.1 uncultured Ignavibacteriales bacterium | reverse complement strand
TTAGTGTAAATCTCATAAATAACCTATAGTTTACTGCAGTAACTTAAAATTGGAAAATCTTATTGTTTCTGCAATTTGTTTTTAAAAGTTAACGGGCAATTAAATTATTATAATTATTTCCCAAAAGTTATTGATAAAAATAAAATGATTTCAAAACTAAGATTGAATGTTGTTAGAAAAATAAATTATGAAATATTTAAATAATTATTGTTACGCAATATTATTTCAATAATTGATTTGGCTTTACGTGCACTATCAACAGCTACAATAGCATCCTTTCTTAATATTTTTTCATAATCACCTGGATATCTTCTCGCTATAGCGTAATTAGAAAGATTAAACATTTTGCTTAATTTAGTTGATAAGTCGTATTGCATAGGAGATAGTTTAACAAGAACTTCAATGCTATGTGTATAGGGAAAATCTATTAATTCACTAACCAACAGAGCTTTTAGATATTTTTCTACACATTGTTGGCTATGATAGCAAATCAACCGGAAAGGAATATTAGATTCCATTTTAAACGCAAATGCAACAAGTCTTAAATCCTCTTCAGTGATTTCAATCCATTTTTGGAGTTGGATTTTATGCTCTTCAAAATCAACATTCATAAATTAACTCGCCTTCAATAGAAGCGTACCGTGAAATTGTTCCCGGATATTTTTTATCACGGTTGTATTCATCCTCCGAAACAACAATTACGTCAAAAGCATAATCAATTGAAAGTAGAGCCTCTCTAAAATTATTCATCATCTTAAACTTTCCGTGCTTAATGTCTGCAATAATTAGCAAATCAACATCACTTTTTTTGTCAGCAGTTCCGCGGGCTTGCGACCTGAAAAGAATTATTTTTTTGAAAAACAATTACGGCAGGGTTATAATACGAAACTAAATTTCCTTCAATTACGGCAGACATAGCGTTTCCCATTCCCATACCCCGGGCACCAAATCCCATACGGCTAAATGCACCCGGCATTACGCTCATTTTACTAAATTTCGGTTGAGCTAAAATAACCGTACTAAATATCATTAAAGACAGGATTAAATTCCGTTTCAATATTTCCTCTTATTGTAATACCAAGATTTTTCCAAAAATCGGTTTGTTAGAGCCGACATCTATTCTATAAAAATATACGCCGTTGGGAACAATATTCCCTTCATCATCTTTACCATTCCAGTAATCAATTACTCCGTTTGAATTATCAACAACATTTGTCGGATTACCACGCTGAGCATTTTGAATAATTGTTCTCACGTATTGCATCCCAAAATTGAAAATACGAATAGTTACCGGTTCCGACTTTCCATCTGTACTATATTTAATTTTTAATACTTCGGTTTTCGGGGAAAAAGGATTTGGATATGCATAGCTACTGCCGATTGAAGATAATGTTTTGGAAGCAAAATAAATCTGCCAGTCTCCGAACCACATTGCACCTTTTTCGTTAAATTTTACTAATCCATCATCAGACCCAAGCCAGATTGTGTTATTATCAGTTCCACCGGAATAAAATACATTTGTTGCTAAAGCAAGACCGGTTCTGCCGTCAACTATGGATGTGGTATTAATCCAGCTATTTCCTCCGTCATTCGTTCCGAATGCGCCTTCGTCGGACAAAGCGATTACTTGGTTACCTTTAAATGCAAAATTATGCACTTTCTCATCGTTCAGAATAATATTCCAAGTTTTGCCGCCATTAGATGAAAAACTAGCTGCATTAAACTCTGTAGAACCTTCGGCTTGCCAGCTTGCACTCCATACAGTGTTAGTAGAATTATTATACGCTAATGCAACTATAAAATTCCCGCTTATTGAACTATCCTGATTAGTATGAGTAAACTTTACCCAGCTTATACCATCATCGGTTGATTTATTTATTCCATCAGCGGTACCGACATACAAAGTGGAATCATTTGTCGAGATTACCGAAAAAACTCTATAATTCAGATTATTTTCATTGCAAAACTTTCCGGAAACAGGTTGCATGCAAAAATTCAAAGTATCGGATGGTTTTACGGAATTCAAATAATCGGGAGGAAGTACCACTCTTTGCCATGATTTTCCCATATTGTTACTTTTCCGAAGTCCTCCTGCAAATGTAGCAATCCAAACCGTACCGGGTGTAAAAGCAATATCGTAAATCAAATTTTGTACGGCTACGGTAACAGGTAAAGCACGTAAATGATTAATCCCATAAGTTACAATAGTATCAGATTGAGCATCTACCGGTTGCGGAATTGAAGTCCATGTCAAACCATTATCGGTAGTATAATGTAAACCACTTCCCTCAGGAAGAGATTGTCCGTTTATATCAACCGAATGAGCGGTAGCAACCCAAATAGTTCCATGATCATCAGCAATAGCTGAAATATTCTCGGAACCAAAAGTTTGATCACCATAAAAATTCTTCCAACTGTTTCCATTATCAGTCGATAAACTCAGCCCTCTGCCGGACCCGACCCAAATTGTATCACCCAACACTATCATATCGCTGATATCGTTACCTGCAGGTGAAAAATCGTTAAAATAATTTTCTCATTATTTTACAACTACAAAGTGAATAATTTTATTGCTGTATGCTCCCGACCAATCTTGAGCCAAGAATTCCCATCTGTATTTCCCTTTCGGAACATTCGGAGGTAATTGAATTTTTAATGAATATGTCCCGTCTCCCGCTGTAATATCTCCATTGGTTCCATTATCATACATTATAAACGGATTACTGGATGACGGGTGACCGTCGGGAGGAATAAAGGAATTAAAAAACACTCTTTTTATGTCTTTTAAACCATTATCGTCATGAACAAAAACAGATATGAAAATTACATGTAAAGTATTGCCGGCTGCCAATGTATCGGGAGCCACCAAATTTGATATTACAGGTGCAATATTTTTGCTGGCATTATCATAATCAAATTTTTGAAATCCTACTTTGTCGGTAGAGTTATTTACATCGGTTACAAAATACATCACACTATATTGACCGCTGGGATAATAACGACTCATAGGATATTTTGCACTGAAAGACTGCCCGCCAATAGAATTAACATTTCCTTTCTGCATTTGAAAAGCTATAGAATTTATATAGTTTCCCGCCGGATTCAGAATCAACAAAGAAACCGATTTAACATTCCGGTAATTTTGGATTGTAATTTCCATTGAAACTAATGAATCGGAAGGCAAATACCTAAAAGGAGCAATCGGAGAAATTGAAACAACCCTATAGGTAGGAGTTACATCGTTTACCACATTATTATAATTTTTTCCGCATCCCCAAAGAAAGAGAGTGAGAAAAGCAAAAACTATTTTTTTTTCCATTGTCATAAATTTTGATTTTATAATAAATTAACTCAAGGTAAAAAGTAATCTTCCCTTTCTTAATGCCCTATTGTTAAAACAAAAGGTGAAGGTGAAAATGAAATAATCAAAATAAAAAAAGTAAGATAACCTAAAAATTTTCTTTTTGCATCTAATTCTGTAATATCCGGTACCATTGGGTGTCTTAATTTAATAATAAAAAACAAAAGTAACGCCCAAAGAATCCAACCGACCCATCCGATACTCAGGTTAATTTCCAGAAATGATTCAATAACACCTGATAATCCGAGTAACATCAAAACGGCAATAGAAATAACAGCCATTTTATAATGATTTTTATCGCCGAACATCGTATAAGCTATATGTCCCCCGTCTAACTGTCCGACCGGAATCATATTCATTGCCGTTATAAAAAGCCCGAACCATCCGACACACAAATAAGGATAATGATAAATCTCCGACATCGGCGGAAAAAATTGGCCGGTATGAATAAAGATTAATTTGAAAAAAGAAAACAATAATGTGTTACCGAAAGTTAATTCGATGCCCTGTTTGGCAAAGTCGGAAGAAAAATAACCGGGATGAGTTGTCAATAGATAATTAATTCCCGGTACATGAGTAAATCCGTAAATAAGTACAATCAGAGAAGCGACAAATCCGGCTAAAGGACCTGCTACTCCGATATCAAACATCGCCTTCTTGCTATGGATAGGTGATTTTACTTTAATAACTGCCCCCATGGTCCCAAAATTCAGAAACATTGGAATAGCCGGAAATGGGATATAAAAAGGCAATGTAGATTTTACTTTATGAAATAAAGCGGCAAAATAATGACCAAATTCATGAGATGAAATAATAAACATTATTGATAAAGAGTATGGAAGTCCTTTTAACAAAAATGAAATTTCATAAGGACCTGTTCTACCGCTTATCCATTCCGCGCCTGCAATAGTTGTAGTGAAAAAAGTAAGTATAAATAATCCTATATGAAGAAAGTAATTTTTTTTATCTTTCTGAACATTCACTTCTTCCGAACTTATACTATAGACCTCATTTTCGAACTCAGCCATATCAAATACCTACGTTAAAACCTATTGTAAAATAATGTTCACTTATACTATACAGTTCGCCGTGAACGCTCTTCCCCGAATAATATGAAAAAAAAATGCTGAAACCCGCAATATTGTAATCACCGAATTTCATTCCAACTTTTGCAATATTATTCCCAAAATAACCTTCGTTAAAATTATTAATTTTGAAATCATCCGCTATAAAAAAATTTACTTTTTTTGCAAACAGATTTGGGAAATAATAATCAAATCCTGTTTGATAAATCCCATGTCCAAAGCCATCCGGTATGACATGAATCAAGTATGTAAGCCCAAGATAGAGCCTGAGACTATTCATCTGATAAAAGGGAAACAACTCAATAAATTCCCGGCTATAGGAGAAAGGAGTATAATTATCAACCCAACTATTTTGCTTCTGTAAATATCTGCCGTCAACAAGATGTGCACTTATATGACTGAATCTTAATCTGAAGCCGTAAGCTCCGGAAGACCTTTTTACTTTATAACCGGCATTTATACCAAAGAAGAAATCAATTGTTTCAACAGGAAACCTGAAATTTTTCTCACTTCTTAAACGGGTAAAAGTAAACATATCGGCACCGAATGAAAGGACGGTATTTCTTCTTCTAATCTGTAAAATATCTTTCGATGAACCAATATCCAATCTAATTTTATTCTCACCAAACAAATAGGATGCTCCGTTTCGAGCTTCCAATAAATTCGCGGTAAAAGGACGAATATTTAATTTTGAAGGGAACCATATCGTTTTTGACTGTGCCAGCCCAAGGATTGAACCGATAAAAAAAATTAAAACCGCTGAATATATCCGCATTACCGTATTTCCGTTTTAGTCAATAATTTCTTTTTTATTTTCTGCTTAAGCAATTTATTATAACCGTATTTAAATTTAGATGTTAAACTGGTAATCGCATAATAATTAGTTGGGAAAGCAAATGAAGGCTCAAAATAACAATTAACGGTGCATCCCTGACAAAAATTGAATTTACCCTCCATCATTTTAAAATATTTCATATCTTCGGATTTTCGGATTTCTTTTATCGATCTATCAATTAATATCTTTTTATTTCCGAAATGATAGCATGGTAAAATTATTTCATTATATGGTGATATAACTACAACACGTGAGGCAGCCTTGCAACTGGGATTTTCAATATTATTGCCACCGTTTCTCCTCAATTTTATAAAACCTTTATTCATATATATATCAATTTTACCGCTTACATATTCATCAAGATAATCCAGCGCTTCAATCGACAAACCCGGATTTCCGAAGTACGAAAATACAGGATTTACAATTAATACCAATCCGTACTTTTGAGCCATTTCGTGTATCCGGGGTAATTTCTTATAGGTTTCGTTAGTAACGGTGAAGAGAATATCCGGAAACTCACCCAGTGATTTAGCGATTTCAATACTTTTAAGCACTTGATTGTAACAATTAACTTTTCTTATTCTATTATGTTCTTCCTCTTCGGGAGAATCCAGTGAAAAATGCAGAAGATTTATTTTACCTGCAAGTTTTTCTGCAAATTTAGGATAAAGCAGTCCGTTCGAGGTTATACTGGTTTGCATATTAAAATCTCCGGCAAATTTTGCCATCAAGTGAATTTCTTTATGCATCAACGGCTCACCACCAGTCAGGTCGATAAACTTAACTCCAAGTTGTGCTAATTGTTCTATATTAGATTTAAAATCTTCAAGTTTGGCGAACTGTGTTGAGTTAAATTTACCATGATTACCGAAGTGGCAAAATTCACAAAAAGCATTACACCTGTAAGTAACATAATAATTGCACAAAAGAAGCATTAGTATTCTCTGCCTTTCCAAATTACTTTACGGCTAAACGCCACTATAAAAGGTAGCATAATTACATAAAGTGTATAATAAATTTCGAAGTGCAGGAAATATTTCATTTTTTTTTTGAATACCTAATTTTTTATGAACAGGATAAAGCATAAAAAAATCGACAGCTAATTTAAAGGTTGCCAAATATAACCATGCATGCGAGAAAAAGACAAAGGTCAGCAACATACCTAAACTGGTAAAGAACCCCCATGCCATTATAACAAAACCAATAAACGGTACGTTCAATCCTCCAATAGCCCAACGTTTTTTTTGTCTGAATAAACTCTTAAAAGAATCACACGGCAAAGAAGTTATTAATGCATCTTCATTTAAAGGATAAATAATCTTGTATTTATCCGACTTATTGATTGCATGTAACAAGTTTGAATCCTCCGTAACGCTAAACGGCAATCCTTCATAACCGCCAATTTCCCGGTATGCTTTTTTACGATACGACATATTATTACCAATACAACTAATGGGAATACCGAGATTGCCGGTTCCGGAAGCAACTATCAGAAGATAAATAAAATCCAATGCTTGCAGACCGCTGAAACCGTTATACGCTGTTTGAGTAGTAAAGCCGTTTACAGCACCAATGCCCTCTTTATAGTAAGCTGCAGTTGTTATAGCCCATTTTGGATTAACTTCACAATCTGCATCGGTTGTCAAAATTATATCACCTTTGGCAATATCAATAGCATTAGCAATAGCATTAGTTTTCCCTTTTAAGTGTCCCACTTCTCTTTTTGTAATAATTTTTGTAAATATTTTTCTCCCTTTTATAAAATCATCAATGATTTTACCTGTTGAATCGGTTGACTTATCATCAACTAAAATTATTTCCAGTTTTCCTCCGGGGTATTCGAGTTTATTGAGTGACTTTAAACATCTTAAAATATTTTTTTCTTCATTCCTGGCTGCAACAATAACCGTAGCGGAAGGTAACTCTTCTTTGTCCAAAGTGGGAAACTTCTTGCTCACTCCTATTATAAAAAGCACCGATTGTATAAAATAACCGCTTAATACAATTAAGAACATTATTTCAAACATTCAGCAGGTTCTCCGAATTTATATCCTTTATTTGAGGCTTCTTCAACTATAAAATTAATTGAATCGATAATAATATCCTTAGATTTTATACCGTCGTGTAAAACAATTATAGAATTCTTTTTTAAATATTTTTTAACTGCAAATTTAACAAGATTTAAATCATTTTTGTAATCAAATGTAATTAAAGACCACATTATTCCCGTAAGATTTCTTTTATTCAATATTTTCCTTGTATCAATTCCGAATTTACCGTGAGGTGGACGAAAATATTTGACTCTGTAATCATACATCGAAAACATTAAATTATTAAAAGCATCAATTTCCACATTTGCAACGGCTTTGTCCAAATGCGTTAATATTAAATGATTAAAAGTATGATTACCTATTGTGTGTCCCTCCTCAAGTATTATTTCCGTTAATGATGGATACTTTTTTACATTATTCCCGACACAAAAAAATATTACTTTTATTCTTAAAGCGTTAAGCTCCGCTAATATTCTTTCGGTAGTTTCAGGATTAGGTCCGTCATCAAACGTAAGTACAATTTTATCGTTACCGGTTTCCCATTGAAAATTACGGAATATTTTTTTTATTATAAACGGTGGATTATATAAATATTTCATGAAATGATTTTTATTATTCAACGAATAAAATAATAATAATAATTTTGTATTTAAAATAATTTGATGATAAAATAATTCCCTTGACTGAAACTCCCCGGAAAAAGGAAGGGTTGTTTCGGAATTCTCCATAAATCAAACAGGAAAAATATTACATAAAAATTATAGAATTAAAAGTTTTTTACTAAGGGGTGGAATAGAATAACTTGAATATAATGCAAGAATAAATAACTGTTATTAAAC
>CBFDUR010000056.1:0-8229 GCA_965613005.1 uncultured Ignavibacteriales bacterium | reverse complement strand
TGAAGAAGTTGCCGATGTTGCAGTTATCGGAGTTCCCGATGAGAAATGGGGTGAAAGACCGGTTGCTTATATCGTTCCAAAACCGGAATGGAAAGATAAAATAATAGTTGATCAATGTTCCGAAAAACTGATGGCACATGTTAAAACAGGCAATATCGAAAAATGGGCAATACCGGATAAATTTATTATTGTTGAACAAATACCTAAAACCGGTATCGGAAAAATTGATAAAAAAGTTTTACGGGCTCAATATCAAAAAGAACATAATTCATAATTAAATGTTGATCTAAATTTATATTCTTATATTATTGGAGGGGTTTATATTGCAAAATGTGTATTTTATCCCGGATTTGATTTAATATTAAATATGAAAAAGATTATTTTTTAAAGAATGATAGAAATAACAAAAAAGTCGGTCGAAAAAGCAATTTTAGTTTCTCTGCACACTAGAGATAAAGATAAAAATTTCGCAAATGAACGCCTCGATGAACTTGAAGAATTAGCATTGACAGCGGGAGCAGAAACCATTTCGAAAATAATTCAAGAAAAAAATACTATCGATCCCGCTTTATATATCGGTAAAGGGAAAGCAGAAGAGCTGGCGGAATTAACGGAAAAAAATAATGTCGATTTGGTGATTTTTAATGATGATCTTTCGGCTGTGCAAGTAAGAAATCTGGAAAAACTTATAAACAAAAAAATAGTCGATAGAAGCGGTTTAATCTTGGATATATTTGCTTTGCGTGCAAAAACAAAAGAAGCAAAGACTCAAGTTGAACTTGCTCAGTTGGAATATATATTACCTAGACTAACTAGAGCATGGACTCACCTCTCAAAGCAATATGGCGGTATCGGTACGAAGGGACCTGGTGAATCACAAATTGAAACAGACAGGCGAATCATTAGAAAAAGAATCAGTGTATTAAAAGAGAAATTAAAGAAAATTGAATCTCATAGGATAACTCAAAGTCAAGGTAGAAATAATTTTATTAGGATCTCGCTTGTAGGGTATACCAACGCAGGAAAATCTACATTATTTAATTTACTTACACATGCCGATGTTTTTGCGGAAAATAAACTTTTTGCGACATTGGATTCAACCACCCGCTCGCTGGAATTCGAAAAAGGACAAAAATTGTTGATAAGCGATACTGTAGGCTTTATTAGAAAACTCCCCGCTCATCTCATAGCGTCGTTTAAAAGTACTCTTAATGAAGTCCGGGATGCCGATATTATCCTGCATGTAATCGATTTATCGTATCCGTATTACGAAGAACATATCCGTGTAGTTGAAGATACTTTGAAAGGTTTAAATGCAAACAGCAAGTCCGAATTGAAAGTATTTAACAAGATTGATTTGGTTAGAGGAAAACATAAAATAGATTTTATAAGAAACAGATATAAAAATTGTGTGATTATTTCTGCAGAAAAAGGTATGAATATTTCTGCATTAAGGGAAAAATTGAAAAACATGATCGAACAGAACTTTGTGGAAGAAAAAATAGAACTTGAAATTGCAGAAACTAAAAAAGTAGCGTTAATTCATTCTCTAGCGAATGTTCTTTCGACAAACTATCACGATCAAAGTATTAGCATAATTTACAGAGCAAATAAAGAAAATTCAGATAAAATAAAGAAAATAATTTATGAGCGTTAAAAAATTAGTAATTGACGGGAGTGCTCTTACCCTGGATGAAATAGAATATTTTCTGAATAAAAATCCACATTTAATTATTTCGAAAGAATCACGGAAACAGATTAAAAAAGCACGTAATCTTGTTGAAAAATGGGTGAAATCCGGCGAAGCAATTTATGGAGTAACAACCGGCTTCGGCGAATTTGCGAATGTCGGTATTTCTAAAAAGGATATTAAGCAATTACAGAAAAATTTGATTCTCAGTCATGCTGTCGGATGCGGGGAAAACCTTCCTCCGCTGATTGTAAAGACTATGATGCTTCTGCGTATTAATGCACTTGCAAAAGGTTATTCGGGGATAAGATATTCTACTTTGCAATTGATAATTGAAATGATCTATAATAACATCATACCGGTTATTCCCTCACAAGGTTCGGTAGGTGCAAGCGGGGATTTAGTTCAACTGGCTCACCTGGTATTGGCGATGATCGGTAAGGGAAAGATACAAATTGTAAAAAAGATAATGGATGAAAATGCAGGGAATACAAAAATAATTTCATCGGCAGCGGCGCTCAGGAAATTCAACCTTAAACCTGTGGTCTTGGAAGCGAAGGAAGGCTTGGCGCTAATTAATGGAACTCAGATGATGACTGCTTTTGCTTCTTATATTTCTATTCGTGCAAAAAAACTTCTTAAAATTGCAGATATATCTTCCGCCCTTTCTCATGAAGCTTTAAAGGCAACAGATAAAGCTTTCGATGAAAGAATTCACAAGCTACGTCCATTTCCCGGACAATTGGCTACTGCAAAAAATGTTTTATCACTTATAAAAAATAGTGAAATAAGAAAATCGCATTTGGAGAATGATAATAAAATTCAGGATGCTTATTCAATTCGATGTGTACCGCAAATTCACGGTGCATCGAGAGATGCTGTGGATTATGTGTGCTCCAGGGTGAATATTGAAATAAATTCTGTTAATGATAACCCAATAATATTTCCTGAAACAAATGAACATATTGAAGGAGGGAATTTCCATGGACAGTCGATGGCTCTTGCAATGGACTTTATGGGAATCGCTTTATCCGAGCTCGCGAATGTTTCGGAAAGAAGAACCGAACGTATGGTGAACGGTGCATTGAGTGGTTTGCCGCGATTTTTAGCAACCAATGGCGGGCTTAATTCGGGTTTAATGATTGCTCAATATACCGCCGCCAGTTTGGTTTCCGAAAATAAAGTTTTGGCTCATCCTGCAAGCGTTGATTCTATCCCAACTTCCGCAAATCAAGAGGATCACAATTCAATGGGTTCAATTGCAGCTCAAAAATGTTATAGAATTTTGAAAAACCTCGAAAATGTGCTTGCTATTGAATTGCTTACTGCCGCTCAAGCATTGGAATTTTTGAAACCGTTAAAACCCGGAATAGGAACTTCATTGGTTTATGATGAAATTAGAAAGGTCGTTAAACCGCTGAAAAACGATAGATTTCTTTATAACGACATTAAGAAGATTGTTTATCTTATCAAAAAGGACGTTATTTTGAATCGTGTCGAAAAAACCGTTTTCCTTTTATGAGCTATTCAAAATAATTTTAATGGTGATTTCTAAATTAAAAATAATTTCTCAATTTATAATTCTTATCTTAGTCTTATGTGTAAGTGAAATATTTTCTCAGTCTGATTTCGTTTACATAAAAGGAAATGAGTTTTTTCTCAAAAATTCCGAGTTTAAATTTTTCGGTTTTAATGCATATTATCTTCAAAGTTTAACCGCCGCATATCCTGATAGAAATATAGTCGATGAAGTATTCAATGCCGCAGATTCCATCGGTGTAAAAGTAATAAGAACATGGGGATTTAATGATTCCGGTTCCGGTTCAAACCCCGGCGTAATAAGATATGCTCCGTATAGTTATAATGAGTTGGGATTGAAAGCCCTTGATTTTATTGTAGCAAAAGCCGACGAGTATAATATAAAATTAATATTGACGTTAACAAATAATTTTCCGGATTATGGCGGTATACCTCAGTATGTTAAATGGGCTAATAAATATCTAAAGAAATCAAATGGAAAAAATTTTGATCATAATGATTTCTTTACGAATGATTCTATAAAATCTTGGTATAAGAGTTATATATTTAAAATCCTAAACCGAACAAATACCTATTCTAAAATAAAATATAAAAATGACCCGGCTATATTCTCATTTGAGCTTGTGAACGAAGCAAATAATCCCGGGAAAAACTCAAATATTATTTTGGCTTGGTACAAAGAAATGTCTTCATACTTTAAATCAATTGATAATAATCATTTGTTAACTACAGGTGAGATGGGTTACGATATTTCAAATAATAATTATTCCAACACAGAATTATTTTATAACAGTGAAAAATTTTTGTTTGACGGCAGCAAGGGCACAAGTTTTACAAAGAATTCAGAATTAAAGGATATCGATTACACATCATTCCATTTATATTCCGGGGCATGGGATATCTCTTACCCAGCCGGCAGAACATGGATTAAGGATCATTTAAGGATTTCGGACTTCTTGAATAAACCGGGGTTGCTTGGGGAGTTTGCCGTTAGCAAAGATAAAGTTAATATTTATTCCGACTGGTTAAATGTAATTCAAGAAGCAGATGGCTCAAAGTCGGCTCTTGTGTGGCAATATCTTCATCCATCGGTAAAAAATTATGATACCTACGGGTTTAACTTGAAAGATTCAAGTTTGATAAATCTTTTTAAAAATTTTATAGAGATAATCAATCAAAAGCGGATAAAACAAAATATTTTAGACAAAGTAACGCTTTATCAAAATTATCCGAACCCTTTTAATCCTGTTACAACAATACGTTTTTCTTTACCGGACGATGGTTTTATAGAAATGGATTTATATTCATCTATCGGTGAGAAAATCGGGACATTAATTAAAAGATTTTTACATAAAGGGGAGCATGAAATTACACTTTCTTTTAATTCCCGGAATTATGCCAGCGGCGTTTATATTTATGTATTGAAAACTTCTCACGGTTATTTTTCTAAAAAGTTAATTCTATTGAAATAAGGAATGAATCTCATCTAAAATAGTATTTTTCTTTTGGAAAGTTTTTAGTTTTGTTAATATTCGTAAGTGGACTTTTTAGATACACATTATTGCATAAAAAAATTAATGCAAATTAATTTATTTTATTGCTTTATTGTGTAAAAAGCGTAATGTTTGTAAATAGTTTAAAGATTATATTTCCTTTTAAAAAAGGTGTAAAAATTATTTATGGAAATTTTAATTTTAGTGAGCGGGTTGATAATAGGTGCTTTAATCGGCGGTATCATTATCAAGTACAAATATGAAAGTATTAAAGGGATATCCTTAGATGAAGCCGAAAATTTGAAGAATCAAATTAATACTCTTAATATTGGAAAAAGTACAGTGGAAGAAGGTAGAAAAATATTAGAGGAAAACCTTAAAAAAACCGCTGATGAATTGTCGAAGGAAAGAGAAAAAGCAAGCAATCTTAAATCTGAGTTTTCAGCATTAGAAGCGCAGTATGAAAATTTGCAGGAAAAACTGAGAGAACAGAAATCGGATATAGAAAAATTGCAGGAAAAATTCACCAAAGAATTTGAAAACCTGGCTAATAAAATATTGGATGAAAAGAGCACAAAATTTACCGCGCAGAATAAAGAAAATCTCGATCAAATATTAAAACCTTTAAGTGAAAAAATAAAGGATTTCGAGAAGAAAGTTGAAGAAGTTTACGTTAATGATTCAAAAGAGAGAGCCGGCTTAGTACAACAAATAAAAAATTTACACGAGCTGAATCAACAGATGAGCAAAGAAGCAAACAATCTTACTCAAGCTCTTAAGGGTCAAACTAAAGTTCAAGGAAATTGGGGTGAATTTATTTTAGAAAGTATTCTGGAAAAATCCGGTTTGACAAAAAACAGGGAATACGCTGTACAGGAAAGTCTTAAAACTGATGACGGAAAAAGATTTCAACCTGACGTGCTTATAAAATTACCGGAGAATAAAACAATCGTAATCGATTCTAAAGTGTCTCTTATCGCTTATGAAAGATATACCTCTGCAGAAAATGAAATTGAACGTGATACGGCTATTAAGAAACACATCTTATCTATTAGAAATCATATTAAAGGTTTAAGTTCAAAAAACTATCAAAACCTTTATCAAATCAGTAGCCTGGATTTTGTATTGATGTTTTTGCCGATTGAGCCTGCTTTCAGCTTGGCAGTACAACAAGATGTCAACTTATTTAATGAAGCATTCGAAAAAAATATAGTCATAGTCTCACCTTCCACTTTACTAGCAACCTTAAGAACAATTGCCAGTATTTGGAAACAAGAATATCAAAATAAATACGCGCTTGAAATCGCTAAACAGGGCGGCGCGCTTTATGATAAGTTTGTCGGGTTTGTTGAAGACTTGATAGCAATCGGTTCAAGAATAGACTTAACTAAAGACAGCTATACAAACGCGATGAAAAAACTCCAAGAAGGCAGCGGAAATCTTATTAGAAGAGCTGAGAGAATTAAAAAATTGGGGGCAAAAGCCACAAAATCCTTACCTCAGTCGGTTCTCAATAATGCTGATGAAGATGATAACTTCTCTCTTCTTGATCGCTGAAAAACGAAAGCTATATTTGAATTTATTTTTAAAAAGTGCTTTAGTTGAGAAATATCTGCATTTCCTCGAAGAATTACTGTCGGTGAGCCTATATTAAAAAATCAAACGTAAAATAATTTATTCTTAAATGAGTGGGAAAACGGGGAATCAAAAATTTTGAGTATTTGATGTTTTTTTACTTTCTTTCGAACGGCGCTACGAAGAATCTTTGATTTTGCTCAAAAAGGAGACCTGTCACTTTCCGCCTGAGGCGGACAGGCAGTTCAGAGTGATAATTTTCAACTTATTAGATGATTTCTCCTCAAAAACTTGAAATTGATTTTGTAGCTATGGCTTGTTAAATATATAAAAGTTTTTTTTGTTTGAAATCTTACAGGTTATTATGCTTGAAAAGAAAAATTATATTGAAGGAATTTATAATTACTGTAACCGGTGGTGTGAGAAATGCAGTTTTACCGCAAATTGCATACTGTTTACCAACGAATCTAAAATTCAGACTTATGAGATACTAAATGATAATAAACTTCCTGATGTTGAAGATATTTTTAAAGATGATATTGAAGACCAATTAGATGATGAGGAATCCGGTTATGAAGATTTTGAAGAAGATTTTTCAGCGGATGAATTGGAATATGAAAAGAGACATGAATTGTCTCTTGTTGAAGACCTTTCAAATAAATATTTTCAAAAAGCTTATTTTCTAATTAAAGCAATTAGCAATGAATATTCTTTAACAAATTTATCAAACTCCAAAAATGTAATAGATAGTTTCAAAAAATTATTCGGCGATTTTGAAATATTCAGTTGGTATTGTGGTTTTATTGGAGCCAAGCTAATGAGGGCAATATTTAACGAAAGGGAATTACAAGGTTTTTCCTATGAGGACTCTAATGACTTCCTCCTTAAAGATATGAATGGAAGCGCTAAAATTGGAATTATCGCAATTAGAAAATCTGATAAAGCATTAAATAATCTATTTGATTTTTTACCAAAATACAGAGATGAAATAGAGGAATTGTTAATTCTATTAGGAAAATTGTTAAATGAAGCGGAAAATAAATTTCCTGCCTATAAAAATTTCAAAAGACCCGGTTTTGATGATGAACAATAATAAGCAGTGGAGTTAATCTAATATAACTTTGGCTCTATGCTAAGATAGGATAGATTACAAAATCTTGGGACAAAACAATAATTTTAATTGATAAGGCTCTATTCTAAATATGGATTGATTTAAGTATAGCACCATAAATTATTTGGGATCCATAACTAAAAGGGACAGGAAAAAATGAATATCAATTTAAAGTAGGAAGTAGATGAATGTAGAGATTTATTTATAGTTACCGCTAAAAGACGTAACCGTTACTTGTGATTAAAAAGACAATCATATCCTCTGATTGTTTATATATTATTTATAGAATTTATAATAAATATAACTATAAACATTCATCAAAATTTCACATGCATATTTTATACACATTCAATATGCCAGTTTTAATGCCGTTTTTCCATTCGATAATACATTTTACAAATACAACAAAATTCAATACTAATAATTACATTTATTTATAATATAAATAATGGAGAGAGATATCATGAAATTCAAGACTTTGTTTGTAACTCTTTTTTGTGTTCTTTTCCTAATTGCAGGAAATAGTATAGCACAAATAAAAAGTATTTATAATCCGCACCAAACGTTTGATCCTAATTTCCTCAACCAACCGGGAACGGCATATAGAAGCGGCAGTGGAGCGCCGGGACCATTATATTGGAAAAATGAGGCTGATTATAAAATTAATGTAACACTCGATACCACAGATAAAACGATTAAAGGTACGGTTAAAATTTACTATACGAATAATAGCCCAAATAATTTACCTTTCGTCTGGCTTCAATTAGACCAGAACCTTTTTAAAAAATCTTCCCGCGGCGCTTTGACAATTCCGCTAGGTG
>CBFDUR010000055.1:0-8240 GCA_965613005.1 uncultured Ignavibacteriales bacterium | reverse complement strand
ATCTTATAGCATAAAATAGGAAATTTAGTATAAAGTGAAATAAAAAGAACTATAATAGTGAATATCTATGAAGCTTGTTTATATATTATTTCACCGTTTTTGATGGTCATATAATTTAAATTATTTCCAATGTTATAAACAATGTCGGAATATTCTTCAGTATTAAACACGGCAAAATCGGCTTTTTTGCCTATTTCAATGCTTCCTATCGACTCATTCATACATAAAGCTTTTGCTGCATTTATTGTTACCGATGAAATTGTTTCTTCAATATTCATATTCATTTTCAGAGCTGCTAAACTCATAATGAAATGTAAATTTGAGATATTTGATGAGCCTGGATTAAAATCCGTTGCCAGCGCAACAATCGCATCGGAATCTATTAAAGCTCTTGCAGGGGCGTATTTATGATTAAGAAAGAACGAAACGCCGGGTAAAAGCGTGCAAACCGTATCATGATATTTCAATTTTTGGATATCGGAATTTTTAATCACTTCAAGATGATCAACACTAACAGCATTATTATTAAGAGCAACATCTATTCCTCCAATATTATTAAATTGCTCGGTGTGAAGTTTAATCTTTAATCCGTTTTTTTTTGCTGTTTTGAAAATTACATTAATTTCTTCTGCAGAAAAAGCAGTTGATTCACAAAAGCCGTCACAGAATAAGGCAAGTTTATTTTCTGAAACATACGGAAGCAATCTATTAATTATCAGATCGATATAACCGGTATGATTATTTCGGAATTCTTTCGGAAAAATATGAGCGCCTAAAAATGTGGGGATAATATCAATAGGATAAATTTTATCTAAATTAGAAATCACTTTTAATAGTTTCATCTCATTATCAAAATCCAGTCCGTAACCGCTCTTTATTTCGAGCGTGGTAATACCTTGGGAGATGAAATAATCAACTCTCGGTTTAGCGAGGTTCAGTAAATCGTGAAAAGAAGAAGCTCTAACAGCATTGACGGTTGTACTGATTCCTCCGCCTTTTTTAGCTAACTGTTCATAATTAACTCCTCTTAATCTAAGTCTGAATTCACCGGAACGTGACCCGGCAAATGCAGCGTGAGTATGTGAGTCAATAAGTCCCGGCAAAATAATTTTTCCTTTTAAGTTGATTATTTCTTTACGGTTTATTTTTTGGATAGCGGTGTTGGGAATGATATCTTGGATTAATCCGTTTTCAATTACAACCGAATGGTCGGTTAAAACATCTAAATAACTTAATTCGCTTCCTCTTTTATAATTTTTTCGGTTAGTATTAACAGTTACTATCTGTGAAGGATTTGATAGAATTCTTATCATTTATGTAATACAAAATTATTTAAATACATTGACGGAATCATTCACAACTCGTGCTTGGGGATATCCAATCTGATGTAATTTAAAGCTTAAATTTTTTGCATCATTATAGTTTAAAAAATCCCCTATTTTTACTTTATAAAATGGAGGATCAAAATCAATATATACGGATTTTTGATTTGTTTTACTGTAGATTATTGTTTTCACGCTATCGGCTTTACTTAAATTATCGGTAGAATAAACCTGGACGCGGAAACCCTTTGTTTTCCTAACAAAAACCAATTTATTACTTCCCGTATCAACTTTTGTTTTGTATTCATACCATATACCATTCGGTTGGTTTAATTTTTCAACCTTATTTCCTTTTATATTTAATTTAGTCCGGTATGGTGTAATATTAAAATTTTCAGGAGGTAATACTTTTGTTTTATTACGCGAGGTTTCTTTTTTCTCTTCTCTTTTATATCTCGTTGCCGTGGAAGTTGCACAAGAGATTAAAAATAGGGAAAAGGCAACTGATAATAATATTATTATTTTATTTTGCTTCATTTTTTGATTTGCTAATATTTTAATGAATTCTAAATATAACTGGAATTTAATATAACTTTAAAAAATGATTACTGAAAGGCTAAATAATATTTCTATGTGCTATTGGTTAAAAATTGTTAGATAATCATAATAAGTTTTTATAATTTATTAGAATAATGTATCTAACGGGTCAATTAGTAATCATACTATCTTTTCCTGCACATCCAAATATTATCTAGCTCGTAGGATGTTGTATAAATATTATTTTGAGAAATTTCTTTTATTTTCGTAAATTACCTTATTCATTTAAAAAAATTGTATAATGGCATTAAAAAAGTATAAGATTCTTTTCGTAACCTCCGAAGTTGTTCCTTTCATGAAAACAGGAGGGTTAGCTGATGTTTCAGCCTCACTACCTCAGAAATTATCCGAAATGGGCCATGAAGTTCGCATTGTGGTCCCTAAGTACGGAGCTGTTGATGATAGAAAATTCAGAATACATGAAGTAGTTCGCCTTAAAGACTTACAAATTAAAATAGGTGAAAAAGATGTTGTTTTTTCTATTAGATCTTGTTTCTTACCGGGGCAAAGGATAAGGGTACAAATTTATTTTTTAGATAATGATGAATATTTTGGAAGCAGAAAAAGTTTATATGTCGACCCGGAAACCGGTAAAGATTATAAAGATAATAATGAACGTTTCATACTTATGGCAAATTCGGTTTTTGAATTAATTTCAAAATTAGGATGGATACCGGATATCATTCATCTAAATGATTGGCAATGTGGTTTAATTCCCGCATATCTAAAAACCAAATATGCCAATGATGAACAATTTTCCAAGTTTAAAACTTTGTTTACAATTCATAATCTCGCCTATCAGGGAATGTTTCCAAAATCATCATTTTATAAAACCGGTCTTCCGGAGGAATTGAATTCTGAAGATGGGATAGAGATTTACGGAAAATTGAATTTTATGAAATCGGGATTAATGTTTGCCGATACAATTAACACTGTTAGCGAAAATTATGCTCATGAGATACGTACGGATGATGAATTGGGAGCCGGGCTAAAAGAAGTGTTGGAAAAACGAAAAGATGATTTATATGGTATTGTTAACGGTATTGATGTAAAGGTTTGGAATCCTGAGAAAGATAAGCACTTGCCGAAGAAATATTCTATTAAAAACCTTTCTGCTAAAGCGGTAAATAAAAAAGTATTGGCTGAAAAATTCGGATTTACGTATGATCCGAATATCCCCTTAGTCGGTTTAATTTCAAGGTTATATGATTCTAAAGGTTTCGACCTTATTTCCGATGCTTTTCCCAAATTAATGAAATTAAATATGCAGGTGGTATTGTTAGGTACCGGTGATAAGAAGTATCATACATTTTTTGAAAAAATGAATCAAAAATATTCTGATAAATTTTCTTGTTATCTCGGCTTTAATGATGATTTGGCGCACTTAATTGAAGCAGGTTCCGATTTATTTTTAATGCCTTCGAAGTATGAACCTTGTGGTTTAAATCAGATGTACAGTTTAAAATATGGGACGGTACCGGTTGTTCGGGAAACAGGAGGTTTTGTTGATACCGTTTTCAAATTTGATGAGTCTACCGGCGAAGGTAATGGGTTTTCATTTAAAAAATATGAGGTATCGGCTCTATTAAAAGAATTGAAGAGAGCGCTTAAAGTGTTTGAAGATAAAAAAACATGGGGAAAAATAATGAAAGCCGGAATGAAATCTGATTTCAGTTGGAGTGCGTCCGCTAAAAAATATGTTGATTTATATAAAAAGGTACTAAGCAAGAATTGATGCCGAATCATGCTGTATTCCTGGATAGAGACGGAACTCTAAATGAAGATCCGGGCTATTTGGGTGATCCTGAAAAAGTAAAACTCTTCCCCGGTGTAGGAGAAGCTCTAGCAGAGTTAAAAAATAAATTAAATTTTAAACTAATCGTAATTTCAAATCAATCGGGTATTTCCAGGGGATTGATTTCAAAGGAAAATGTTGAAGAGGTGAACAGCAAAATTAATGCTTTGTTGAAAAATTACGGTGTTCAAATCGACGCTTTTTATTATTGTCCTTCTCACCCGGATTTCAATAGCCAAGATGAATGTTCTTGCAGAAAACCTTTACCTGAACTGGTTTTTAAAGCTGCTGATGATTTTAAAATAAATCTTACAGAATCTTATTTTGTAGGGGATGCTGTTTCAGATATTGAGTGCGGAATAAATGCCGGTGTCAAAACAATACTGGTCAAAACCGGTTACGGTAAGGAAAGTATTAATAGCTTGAAAAAGGGAAATAAATTCCCCACTTTTATTGCTTCAAATTTAAAAGAAGTTTGTAATTTTATTAATAAAAATTTTGTTGGAGATAACAATTGATTCGAAGTGGAATATTGTTCATATTATTGGCCGGCTTCAGTATTATACTGTTTTCATGCAGTGATAGTCCTTCTCCTATTGGAGTAAATTTATTAAGTAATGATTATGTCAGTGTAAAATCCCTAGATTCTTTTAAAGATAGTTTATTACAAAAATCTAGTTCCTTTGAAAGGGAAATTCCACTCGGATCTTCTACACTTTTATTACTCGGTAAAAAGGACAATGTTCAATCTTCAATTTTAATAAGATTCTTAATAACTATACCGGACTCGATAGTAACGGCTTATCATAAAAATAAAGTGACTGTTGTATCGGCAAGTGTTCAATTGTATAAAGATTATTACTATGGAAATAAAACTGCTCCATTCAATTTTCTTGTAAATAAAGTTAACAGTCCATGGGAGTCAAATACAGTTGTGGGAAATAGCTTAGATACTATGATGATTGATCCGGTAGATATTAGTTCCAACAGGTTAATTACCGATTCATTAACTACTTTTAATATTGATCCTCAGATTGCTTCGGAGTGGATCAAAGCAACTGCCGATACTAATCAATCCTTGAATAATGGTATTTTAATTAAACCGGTTTCCTCTACACAAAAAATTTTAGGATACGAATCGGTTAATTTTATATCGGGAATTACTCCCCGTGCAAAAGTTGTTATCAAATTGAATAATAGTGTCTTGGATACTTTGAATTTTATTGTTGCTCAAGATGCCAGTGTTTCTAAAGGAACTTTGCCGGTTGTTCCAAAAGGAGATATGGTTGTACAAGGAGGACTGGTTGTTAATTCTAAACTTTGGTTTGATGTATCGAAAATACCTCAAAATGCAATTATAAATTCGGCTAAATTAACTTTATCCATAGATTCTTTAAATACAATTACAGGTTCAACATATTATAATGCTCTTACCGTTTCGGCTTTAGTAGATAGCTCTTTGCCTGATAGCATAAATTCGGCAACTAAGCAACTAGCTCGTTCAAATAATGTTTTTAACGGGGATATTACTCCGTTTGTTCATCAATGGATTGAAAGTGGAAATAACCAAGGTATGCTGATAAGCGGTGTTTCGGAACGAGATGGATTTGAACTGTTTGCTTTGAGAGGAAGTAATTTTAGCGATGCCGCATTAAGACCTAGATTACAAATCGTCTATACAATAAAGAAGTAAAATGAAATTATCATCAAAATATTCTATTATTATTTTTGCTCTGTTTATTCAATATTCATTGTTTGGTCAAAATAGCTCTAGTTATTCGCGATTTGGAATAGGAGATATTAATTATACTTTTTCTGCTGTAAGGCTTGGAATGGGGCAACTTGGGGTTGCTCTTGAAGGTAAAAATACTGTCGATGCCATAAACCCCGCCGGATGGAACAATTTGATGTTGACCAGAATTGATTTTGGTTTTAATTACAGTGGATTGTTTTTATCGAGTAATACTTCAAAAACTTATTACGGTAAAGGTGTTTTTAACGGCTTTACTTTTGCATTCCCGATCTCTCATCAATATGGTATTGGTGCTGCTGTGGGACTAATTCCATACTCTAATATTAGTTATAAAGTAGAGCAAAATTTTATTAGAAAAAGTGTAGCTGATTACAATGTAATTTATGAGGGTAGCGGGGGATTATCAAAATTGTTTATCGGTTCCTCGTATAGACTACCCTTTGGCTTGAATATAGGAGCTTCGTTTAATTATTATTTTGGTACTATGAAGTACAATTCAATTATCAACTTTAATTCAGGAAATAATAATTTGGCGGAATATAAAACAACATACAGCCCCTTTGGTTTAGGCTCAACAGTCGGCATTATTAGTCCGGATTTTTCTTATGTTTTTAAATCAAAAGATATTACAGATTTTAGAATTGCTTTTGCAACTGATATAATCGGTAATTTGCGAACGGATACTATTCTCACTTCAAAATCGACTGCTGGATTAGATACTTTAGGATTAGGTACGGTAACAATGAAAATTCCATTAAGAATTAATGCAGGAATCAGTTTGAGAATTAGAAATGATTATATTTTCACTGTGGATTATATGTATCAACCGTGGAAGAGATATTCATTTAACAATCATTTCCCCGGTGATTTAAGAAATGCATCAAAATTTAGTGCCGGTTTTCAATATATGCCGCAATATTCACCGGATTTAAGCTTTTTGGAACAATTCTCATGGCGTGCAGGTTTAAGTTTTGAACAAACACAGTATCTTGTTAATGGAATTGGAATCAACCAATATTCTATTTCCGGTGGGTTTTCTTTACCGCTGAATTTTGCAAATTCACTCGATGTGGGAATTCAATATTCAATTAGAGGTTCAACTCAGTCCGGTTTATATAAAGAAAATACTATAAAAATGGATGTTGATATTAGTTTAGGCGAACTTTGGTTTATTAGGCACAGGGAATAATAATTAAAAACATTTTCAAAGGTATAAAGTTGAATAGGTTATCAAAAATTATAGGTATTTTTTCTTTTATTTTAGTGTTGAGTACAGTAAAGGTTAGTGCTCAAGTTTTGCAGAATGATTCAACATCTTCATCCAATATAGCGAATATTCTTGTCCAATATAGTTTATTTGCCGAATATTACAAGAATAAAGATTATAAAAGTGCATTACCTTATGGTTGGATTGTGTTGAAAGATAATCCGAAGAAATTTGTTCCATGGATATATTTTAAGATGGAAAAAGTTTTATGGTACTTACATGATTCAACTAAAATTTCGCCTAAAAAAGCAAAATCTATTGAAAATAAAATGTCTTATTTCTATAATTTGGCAGTTAAATATGATTCTGCCAATAGAGGATACTTTGAAGCAAGAAAGGCATTTGTATCGGAAAAATGGCTAAAAGTTAATCCCGATATAATTATTAAAGAATATGAAAAAGCCATTAAATATGATTCTACTATCTCATCATACTATTATGACAGATTAGGGCAGCTTTATAAAAATCAAGCGAATGATAAGAATAATTATAAAACAAAAGCAATTGATTTATATTCTTATTTGAGTGACAAGTATCCAAATAATCAGAGATGGCCTGATGAATTGGAGGGATTAGTAGAAAACATAAACGAACTTGTTAAAATTGATAAAAAAGCTTGGAATTTAGATAAAGAAAATTTAGGGAAAGCTTATAAATATGCTATCGTTGCCTTGAAGGCGGGAAAGTATGAGAATGCAATTCCTGCTCTGGAATTTTTAGTAAAAAAATCACCTAATACACCAAATTATTGGAATCAACTAGCGTTAACTTATCAAAAAGTGGGGAAGTTGGATAAGGCAATTGAAACATTTAAAGAACTAATTAAATTGAAGCCCAAAAATAAAGTGAATTATTTGAACCTTGGAATTGTTTACAAAAACAAGGGGGAATTAGCCCGAGCGAGAGAACAATTTTTAAAAGCTAATAAAATTGCTCATGGCTGGGGAATAGTAATATATGATGAAGGTTTATTGTATGAGCAAGCCGCCAGAGATTGTGAATTCAATTTTAATACTAAGCTGGTTTACCTTCTAGCTGTAAATACATATAAAAGAGCGCTTAAAATTGATCCTACTTTAAATCAAGCAAAAGAACGAATTATTGCTTTACACGATTCTATACCTACAAAAGAAGATTATTTCTTCAGAGGTTATCATTCCGGTAAGGTGCTCCCGATAACCGGCAAATGTTATGGGTGGATAAATAGGAATGTTATTATTCCATAAAAATATGTTTCTGTTTAAAAATTAATATTTTATATGGAATAGCATAAATCTATATTAAGGGAAAATTTTAACTTTTATTGTTTTAATAAAAGATTAAAGAATTTGAAAGTAAAAACTATATAGAACTTTCTTCTGGACAAATTGCCGATATCGCAAAAGAAGCTTTTGAAAGAATGCCTATGATATTTAAGGTGCGTGTTCTTTATTTACCACGTGCAGTTTTGTCTATGGGAGCTTTGTATGTACTATTGACACTTGTTGGTAAAAAACGTTTCTTTGG
>CBFDUR010000054.1:0-8252 GCA_965613005.1 uncultured Ignavibacteriales bacterium | reverse complement strand
CAACTGGCGGTTTTACGATAACATTTATACCGAAAGATATATGGCGCCGTTAAAAGATAATATAAAAGGATACATAAAAAGCTCCGATATGACTTACGCCGACAGCTTAAAAGGACATTTATTAATAGTTCATTCCATGAGTGATGATAACGTCCACGTCCGGAATACGATGCAACTATTAACCGCATTGACAAACGCCGGTAAAGATTTCAATTTGCGTATCTATCCTCCCGGCGCTCATGGTGCCGCATATAATCTGGCAAGTTATGTCTTGGAACATGAAGTATATTTTCAATATTTACAGAGATATTTGAAAGGAAATTGTAACCTTCCGAATTTGAACAGTAAATAATTATAATATCACCCGGTTGCATTGAGTAATCGGGTGTTTCATTTTTAATTTCCGGATTCAAAGCCGGTTAGTAAATCCTAACTTTCAAATAAGAATTTATTCTTAAATAAATTTTCTTAAAATAGCCTTGTTTCATATTTACTTCAAACTTATTGCTTAAAGTATAGCTAAGTTTTGCGTAAATCCGCCTTTCAAGTTGGAAATCGGTAAAAGCTTTAACGTGTGTTATAAATTACTTTGCTAAAATTACCGACACTTTATATTAAAGGACTATTCGGATTCCTTTTACATTTAATAATTTTTATTATCTTTTCAAAGAATTGAATATACGGGGACTAATTTATAAGCAATATTACCAATTAGATATTCATTATCTTGTTATTTTGATGCTTAACCTATATCTTAATATTTCAAAATCATAGCATTTTATATTGTGGAAAAACATCAACCCTTAATTACATATCTTCTAACCTTTATAGTTTTTGCTATTTTTTTAAAGCTATTGGGTATAATAGACTTTGCGAACAGTGAAATATTAGGTTACGCATTGATATTTTATGGAATAAGTTCGGTCTATCTTTCTTTGGAAGAAAATTATAAATTATTTCTTTTTACCGGCACTATTGCCTTTTTAATCGGGGTAGTGTTGTTTTTAATTAACTATTTTAGTTTTTATCATCTATCTGCTATTATCGTTCCCGCATTGTTGTTTATATTGGGGATAAGTTTTTTGATGTTGTTCATAAATGACAAATCATATATAATAGGTTTATTGCTTTTCATTATTTTTTCAATCATCGGACTTCTACTTACTATAAAACAGGGTACAATTAGCCTTATTTCTTTCCTCAGGTCAATAGTAGATATATTTAACGTTTACTGGTCTATTTTAATAGCAATTATGGTTATACTTTTTGTAATTAAGAGAAGTAATAGAAAACGGGAGAAAAAGTAATTGGCAAAAAAACTACATTAATTTCCCGGTCAAAATAACTTTTTTACTAGGTTTTTGGGATCCTGTTGAAGGCTCTTCGGTAAGGAAAAAAATAGTTGTCTTTTTATTTGATAATTCGGGAATTGAAAATGGATAGTATTGTTGCTTGTTTTTAGGATTAAAAACACCTAACGAAACAACTCCGCCGTTTACAGTTACCCACAATTGAAATGCTTGGTTTATCCCCATCTTAGGCATATTGTTCACTTGTAAAAATCCCTTCCCTTGATTAAGACTAATAATTAGTTTTCCAAAACCCTCCGGATTGGTTTTTGCTCCTTTTAAATTAACTATACGTAAATCTTTTGTCGAAAGAATATTTTGCAGTTCTTGATTTAAAGTTACTTTTTGAGATAAATCGGTAAGTTGCATGTCTAAATTTTTTATATCGCTCCTATACGTCTTTACGTCCGAAGAAACTTTAAGATATATAGCTGCTATTCCAATCAAAAGAATAAGTATTATCAATATAAAAACTATCGGTGATTTTGATTTATTCCTTTTTATCGAAGAAGATTCTTCATCCGATTTTCCATATTTCTTTTTTCCTTTTGATTTCAAAATTAAATTTTCGGATTTTTTTGCGGGTAAGTTTTCAATTACCGTTTGTTCATTGTTGTTCACACTAAGACCGGATTTATTTCCCGCTTTTGACGATCCGATATCCGTTTCATGTTTCGGTTTACGTTCTTTAATTTGAGTATCTTGATTAGGCCTGAATAATTCAACCGTTTTTCTACGAGGAATTACTTCTTCAAAATCATTAGTTTTTGTTTTCAACCGATTAGAAATAAAATTATCGGATATATCAGGTTCTAATTTATTGGAAACTGATTCGGAAGGTATATTGTCAATATTTGGTGAAGAATCTAATGCGGAAGGAATTTTCCGATTACCGGTTAATTTATCTACGGTATGGGATGTGGATTCACCTGGAGGTTTTCCCTGTATTTTTTGCGAATCGTCAATTGATCTTTTTTTTACGTTTTGCTGCTTTATTCTATATAATTTTCTTGCAACTTTATCTTTTAATTGAGGAGTGGATACTCGCCGCCTTCCATTATAAATTGTCTTAATTTTAAAATATCCTTTTTATCCAAACAACCAAGTGCATAAGCATAAAGCAAATCACGGTATTCGTTTGTAAACGCCATTAAACTTCCTCTTTTAATAGATTATCTTTTAAATTAACGAGTGCAACTTTAATTTTTGATTTCACAGTCGCTAGAGGAATATTCAACTTTTGCGCAATTTCATTTTGTGTCAAGCCTTCGTAATATGCAAGATAAATTACATATTTTTGCGCGTCTGTCAGTTTATTTAATGCAATTTCAAAGCTATCTTTTACGTTAATTACCGTTCTTAAATCTAAAGGATCAATTTCAGGCGAAAGTTGCGGAATGATAAAATTGTTTTCATATTCTTCATTATATTCAGGTATATTTTCGGGAGCTCGCAGCCGCTTAACTTTATCTACCGCTTTATTCCTGGCTAATGTTATCAACCAAGTGTATACATTATTCAAAGCCGAATCAAAATAATTAATTTTACTCCAGATGATAACAAATACTTCCGCCAGTACTTCTTCCGCAAGTTCTGATTCAGCAACAATCTTCTTTATTAGTGTATAAAGCAATGAAGAGTAACGATTGTATAATAATTCCAAAGCTTTAGAATCATACGATGCAACTCGCTGCATCAATTCACTATCGCTTGAAGATATATTTGTAGACAATTTAACACACTCTTATTTTAACTGATAATATATATGTAAAAGTAAAGCTAAGCATTCTAAAAATCAATTGGAGTAGTGTAAAATCGAATTTGATTTTTAATTCTATTTATCATGAAGTGAAATAATAATTGACTTAGAAATACTCAACATCCCAAGACCAAAAATATATCATTAATATTATTAGGCATTGAGATTTGGGATTTGATTAGGAATTAAGTTTACCTCGTTAGATATATTATTTCAACTAATGAAAAGAACTTATTATGATTATCTAATGGGGGTCAATTAGAGGAATTAGAAATTCTGTTACCAATAATAAAGATCGAACAATTACTTATATCGTTACCGGCACATCAAAATTATTATAAACAATAGCAAAAAGAAATTTCAAGATTTACGATGTTTCAATATTTCAAAAAGCAAGACTCCCGCCGCAACGGAAACATTCAAAGACTGGATTTTCCCTTTTATAGGAATTTTAACGAGGAAATCACAATTTTCAGCAGTTAATTTTCGGATTCCTTTCTCTTCATTGCCAACAATCAATGCAATAGGCATTTTGTAATTTACTTCTGTATAATCTACTGCATTTTGTAGTGAAGAACCGACTATCCAGAAACCATTTTTTTTTAATGTAGCTAAAGTCTGCGAAAGATTATTAACTTTACATATTTTAAGGTGCTCGGTAGCGCCGGCTGATGTTTTTGCCACAGTTGTATTGATCGGTGCACTTTTATGCATTGTGATAATAATCCCGTCAACACCGCAACACTCGGCACTTCTTAAAATAGCACCGGCGTTATGTGTATCTTGAATAGAATCCAAAATTAAAATGAGAGGATACTCCTTTTTTCCCGATTCATTAATAATATCTTCTAATGGAAAAAATCTTTGATCCGGTTTGAGTGCCGCTACACCTTGGTGATTCGGTTGGTTGGTAATCTTTTTAAATTTATCGATCGGAATTACATTACATTTAATTCTACGTTTTTTAGCCGCAACACGAATCGCAGTAATTATCGCTCCCCTCTGTCCGAGTAATATATTTACCTGCTCAACCTGTTCATCGGAATTAATTGCTTCGAGAACAGGCTTACGCCCTATGATTAATTTCATTTCATCAAAATTATTTTATGGATATAATTATTCTCTTTGATGTTTCATAATTCACTCGAATTTTCACTCATTAAAACAATTACCGGAATATTTCCGCTTTGTAGTAAACACTCTTTTTGATCTGAGGCAGAATAATAAAGTTTAAGTCCTCCGTTCTGAGTTATCAATAAATAAATAAAATTTATAAATTCCGTTTATAACCTTTCTTTAAAATTTTAATTTAACCTTTCACCTTTTTGGTTTCTTTTTTATACGGCGGAGGAATGAACCGGTGAAGTTTATCCTTGTTTTTAGTTAAATAAATGTACCCGGGTAACCCGATCATTATCAATACTATAGAAATTAATTGTGCTTCGGTAAGACCAAAAAGAAGTTTGGGGTTTAACCGGATAAATTCAACGGTAAATCTTTCAATACCGGCGAATAAAAGAAAAACCATAAAGAGTTTTCCGTCAGCCCAATCCTTTTTTCTGAGCTTCCATAAAATAAAGAAAATAATAAGGCATGCAAGAAACTCATAAATAGGAGTGGGATGTAATCTAATTACTTCATCAAATTTTGTAATCGTGCCATAATGATCATAGCCTACTATTTGCGAAGACAATTGATGAAAATGATCTTTTACGGCTAAAGCAGGATGATTTTGATAAAAAACTTTTAATATATTATGCGGTTTAACGGTTCCATTCGGGTATGTCATTCCCCATGGTAGATTAGTCGGAATACCGTAGTCACCGTCGCCTGAAAGTTGACATCCTATCCTACCTATTCCGTATGCAAGTATCAACGACGGTGAAGTAGCATCGGCAATATATAGAAAAGAGTATTTTTTCTTCTTCACATAAATAAAAATTGCAATAGTACCTAATATGAATCCACCATAAAAAGTTAATCCGCCGGGGGAAAATGCAATCGAAGGATTTCGAATAAATGAATTCCAATTTTCGATTAAATCGAGCAGTTTACTTCCAATTACACCAAAAACAATGGCTAATAAAGTAATTTCGGTTGCTGCACTGGGATTTAATTTTTTCCTTTCGAACTCTTTTATTAGAATATAACTGGCAACAATAAAAGCAATGCCCATCATCAAACCATAGCTATATACAGTAAAAGGTCCTATTTTAAATAGTTCAGGATACATTTTAAAAATCCTTCCAGGGTAAATATAAATTTTAAAAATTCATATAAAATTAACTTCTTCTGTGCACTTACAAAAAATATTCTTTTGTGAATATTTTTCAGCATGTAAAAACACAAAAATTTTCAGAGTTATTTTATACTACCTGTTTGTCTTTTTACTGCTATGTTTTGATTGATTACACAAATTTATTTCTTACAAGATCTAAATTGCTGAATTCTAGAATTTCCTGTTCGCCGGTTTCCATATTTTTCAAAGTGATATTACCTTGTTTGTATTCATCACCACCCACAAAAAGGACAAACCGTGAATTCAATTTATTTGCTTCACGCATTTGTGCTTTTACACTTCGGTCCAGATAATCAAGGTCCACACTAATATTTTGCTTACGCAAACTTAAAGCTATTTGGTAAACAGTTGAAGTCAATTCTTTATCAATTTTTACAATATATAAATCAAGTTTATCGCCGGCGGAATTAAAAGAATTTTCGTTTTCGCAAGCTAGAAGAATTCTCTCAATCCCGGCAGCAAATCCAACACCTGCGGTAGGCTTTCCTCCCAATTGTTCTACCAAAGGATCATACCTGCCGCCACCGCAAAGTGCACTTTGGGCGCCTACTTTTCCACTGATTATCTCAAAGGTGGTTTTTGTATAATAATCTAAACCCCGTACAAGTTTAGGATCTATTTCATAGGGGATTTTTGAATTTGAAAGTAATTCTTTCACAATTTCAAAATCATTACTACTTTCTTCATCTAAATAATCTAGTAAGAGCGGAGCGTCGTTCATAATTTCTTGATCGCTTTCAATTTTACTATCGAATATTCTCAGAATATTTTTTTCCAATCTCACCTTGCTGTCATGAGACAACCTATCCTTTTTATCAGAGAGATAATCTCTCAAAATATTCTTATAAATTTCCCTTGATGAAGGAATACCTAATGAATTTATTCTAATCGATAAATCTTTTAATCCGAGTTTCTTTAAAATCATATATGCAATTTGAATCATTTCCGCATCGAGAAAAGGTGAAGCGCTGCCTAATGCCTCTCCGCCAAATTGGTGAAATTGTCTTAGTCTTCCGGCTTGTGGTCTTTCTTGACGAAACATAGGGGAGATATAAAACAGCTTATTCAATTGTTGCTTTTGACCTAACGAATGCTCAATAAAAGCCCTGACCACTCCCGCAGTCATTTCAGGTTTTAATGTAATACTAGTTTCACTTCTATCTAGAAAGGAATACATTTCTTTGCTCACAATATCGGTTTGTTCTCCGATACCGCGGGCAAAAAGCGAAGTATCTTCGAATATAGGTGTTCTAATTTCTTTGTAATTAAAATTTGTAAAAACTTTTTGAACAATATTTTCTAAGTGTTTCCATTTTTTAATTTCAGGAGGAAGGATGTCTTTAGTGCCTGTTATAGCTTTTATCATTACAATGTTTGTCGTTTAATGGTAAGTGAATCCGAATGAATTTTATTATAATAAAAATAGAATTTATTTCAATATTAAATAATTAAAAAAGGTAAAATCAACCGATAGTAGTAAACATTTTGGGGGTGGAATAAAATAACTTTAGGGGGTTGGATAGAACAACTTATCCCATCCCCTAAATATTTAATAAAATAAATGTATAATTTATTATCCCACTCCCTAAAAGAATGAATTCCCGGTTAAAAAATTAAAAATCAGCTTTAATTTACTTTACAGCTCGAAATAATTTTCTTCTTCTTTTCCAAATATTTCTAATATTTCATCTACCGAATTTGCATGCATAAGTTTTTCACGGAAGTCATCTTTATTCATCATCCTTGAAATTCTGCTGAGAAGTTTAATATGTTTACTAACGAGATTATCTTTACCTACAAGAAGAAAAACCAAATGAACAGGTTGACCATCTAACGAATCATATTCAATCGGTTTGCCGGTTTTCCCGAATGCCGCCAGTATATCGGTAACGGCATCAGTTTTACCATGAGGAATTGCAAAACCTTTCCCAACTCCTGTAGACATGATTTGCTCCCGTTCGAGTACACAATCCCTAACCTTATCTATATCTAATACTCTAGCGTCTTTTTGAAACAAATCGATTAGTTCATTAATAACATCTTCTTTTTTTTCTCCTTTAAGATATGCAATTGTAAATTCTTTCTTTAACAAGTCTAATACTTTCATTAAGTACCGCCATATTCTTACATATTTTACATAAATCAATTAAAACTAGATCATTAATTTAACAATCAAGAATCTGTTTAGCAATAAAACGATATTATTATATTGCTTAAAATAAATCTCGTCAAATTGCTTTTAAAATAGCATTGGTCGTCAATTTATTCGTAAGTTTAATTTTTTTCACAAGAATGACTTTTGGAATAAACCCGACCTTATATAAACTAATAAATCTTCTGTAAAATTAAGAATTTTAATAACAAATGATAAGGTTCACCGAAATTTTTAGATTATTTGTTTTGACTTTAAAGATTCTCAAAATCTTAAAGATTCCGGGAATCTAACTTTGCAAAAGTTTGTTTTAACAGCCCGGTAAAGTAATCTACGCCTAATACAATTAAAGATTTAAACGGTTTTTCTATCTTCTTATTGTTGACAATTAATTTCTCCTCTAATACAATTTAGATTGTTGTTAAAATGAAACTTTCATTTTTATAAAATCTCTAGTTTTAAACATTTATTATTCTGCAGAAATTCTAATAAACAATTTTTAGAAATTGATGAATAGTTCTCGTCTAAAAAATTATTTTTTCTTCTGAAAAAGTGTTGATTATTGTTAATATTCGCATTCTTAAAAATTTGGAAATAGCATCCCGGGATATGGGCTAAATAATAATTTAATCCTCTTTAAACCTAACCTGGACAAGCCAGAACTCAAAAGGGATTCATAGCGACAATTTATAA
>CBFDUR010000053.1:0-8265 GCA_965613005.1 uncultured Ignavibacteriales bacterium | reverse complement strand
CTGTAATAAAAATATTAGTTGAATCTATGCTGTACCGGTGAAAAATAACAGGTACAAGATTTTTAAAGAAAAAAGTTTCAAATTGACTTTTTGGGTTTATCGGGCTGTTCATATACCATGAATCATAAAACCCGTCAGGGCAAACTATAATGAAATTATATTTATCCGCATAATGTTGTAAATTTACTATATGTGACCATTGTGCATAATTACCGGCAAATCCGTGCAACATAAAAATGAGCGGATATTGAACGGATGAACTATAATTACTTGGGTAGTAAACTAATGTAGTATCTGTATGAGGGATATATTCGGCATTTATTAAAAGAGTATCTTGCGGAAATAACAGTTCAGCATAAAACAAAATTAAAAATAGTAATAATTTTTTCATAAGAGCTCCAAAGATTAGTTAATAGATAAAAAGTCATAAACATTATTTGCATTAGGTTTTTTTTTGCCTCCACCTTGCCAGCCATTATTAAAATACGCATTTGTTAAGCCATAATACTGACCAAATCTTTTATTTGTAAAAGAAAATTCCCTATTGGTATTTTTAACGGTTATTTCCATTCTATTTACAAGTAATTCTTTATTATTGGAGTGATATACATTTTTAGCAAATAGCAGAAAAGGTATAAAGAATATATATTTAATCAATATTTACTCCGGAAATAGTTTGTAACTTGCAAGTTGATACATAAAATTAAACAAAATCGAACAAAAGTTTTTAATTTAAATTTCAGCTTAATAATAAATGGTTGATTGCTTTCACAACACATTGTTAAAGCACATTTAGTTTTATAAATTAAATCTTAAAATTTTTATTACTTATGAGAATAGCGCTTTATCAGATAAATACAGTAATAGGGGATATTCAAAATAATAAGAAAAAAATTATTGAAGGATATCGAAGGGCAATTAAGGATGATGTTGATCTGGTAATTTTTCCTGAACTTGCCCTAATTGGTTACCCTCCGTTGGATTTGGTAGAGAAGCAAGAGTTTCGTAACCAAGTTACAAAAACAGTTTTAGAAATTGCCTCAATTACCGGTGATGTCGGTTTATTATTCGGAACTATTACCGATGACAACGATAAAATCGGTACGGATGTTCATAATTCCGCTGTCCTTTGTTATAATAAAAAAATACAATTTGTACAACACAAGTCTTTGATTCCTAACTATGATGTATTTGATGAAATGCGTTATTTTGATCCTGCAAAAGAGGTGTTTGTACATGAATTTAAAGGCGAAATGTTAGGTATTTCAATTTGTGAGGATATTTGGAACGATGCCGGTTACTGGTATCGAAGGAGATATAGCAGAGATCCGGTTAAGGAATTAATCGAAAAAGGGACAACGTTGTTGATAAACATTTCCGCCAGTCCCTATTCTTACGGTAAGCGGGAAAACAGAAGGAAAATGCTTTCGGTATTAACTAGAGAAGAACATCTTCCACTGGCTTATGATTGTTGTGTAGGTGCTCAAACTGATTTAATATTCGACGGTGCGAGCATGTGCATGGATAATAATGGAAACCTGGTTATGCTTGGTAAAACATACGAGGAAGATTATATTATTTTTGATACAAAAAAGAAGTATTCAACAATCAAGAATACCGAGCGCTCTTTTGAAGAAGAAGTACTCAATTCCCTAATATTTGGAGTGAAAGAATATTGTTCCAAACTCGGATTCAAGAAAGTTTTGTTAGGATTAAGCGGAGGAATTGATTCAGCATTGGTTACTTATATTGCAACGCAGGCTATGGGAAAAGAAAATATTCATGTTGTCTTAATGCCATCCGAATACTCAAGCGAAGGAAGTATAATCGATTCTGAGAAACTTATTGAAAATTTAGGCATCTCATCAAAAATTGTTTCTATTCAACCTATAGTTGATAAAATTAATGAAATTTTAAAACCTGATTTCAAAAATAAACCGTTAAACATTACGGAAGAAAATATTCAGGCGAGAACTCGTGGTCTATATTTAATGGCTATATCCAACAAATTTAATTATTTGTTATTAACAACAGGAAATAAATCCGAGATGGCAGTCGGATATGCAACGCTTTACGGCGATATGTGCGGCGGGCTGGCAGTAATTGCCGACGTTTATAAGACTGATGTTTATAGAATTGCAAATTATATTAATCGAAAAAAAAGAATTATTCCGGATGAGATAATTAAGAAAGCTCCTTCTGCCGAATTAAAATTTGGTCAAAAAGATGAAGATTCTCTTCCTCCATACCCGGTATTGGACAAAATATTAAAAATGTATCTTGAAGAAAATAAAGAATTTTATGAAATAGTAAAGGTCATCGGTGATCCGGAAATCGTCAAAGAAGTATTGAGATTAGTTGATATCAATGAATTTAAAAGAAAACAAGCCGCCCCTGCTTTAAGAGTATCATCAAAGGCGTTCGGTTACGGAAGAAGATATCCGATTGTGCAAGGTTGGAGAAGATAAAAATGTTAAGTCCAAATAAATTTTATGAGTAATAATGAAAAATATAATGGCAATAAAAAAAATATTTAAAAATTCTTCGAAAATTTTATTAATAACTGCTTTATTCTTTATTTTCGGTTCACAAATATTAATGGCACAATTTGGTGTACATTTTGGCGTACATAAAGATATTGTAAAAATAAAATTATTTAAATCTTTAGATAAAATTATTCCCGGAAGCGAATTTAAATTAGCTGTTGAAGGAAATGTTGCCGAAAACTGGCATATAAATTCTAACAAACCGAAAGAAAAATTTTTAATTCCTACCAAATTATCCGTCGATACATCTTTTGGATTTAATATAAAAAAAATAGTTTATCCTGAAGCAAAGGATATTAAATTAAGTTTTTCCGAAAAACCTCTTTCTGTGTGGAAGGGAAAATTTATCATAGGCGCCTTAGTTAATGTTACTAAAAATATAAAACCCGGCACATATCCGTTGATTGTTAAACTAGATTATCAGGCATGCAATAATTTATCATGCTTGCCGCCTACATTAGTTGAAGATACAATATCAGTTGTAGTCGGAGGAAAGAAAGCAGTTATTAACGAAATAAATCAAGATATTTTTAATAAAATTAATTTAAGTTATTCCGGAGTTACCAGCAGCATATCCGAATCAAGTAATACAGTTACTTCCAGGTTAGAACATAGTGGACTATTTTTAGGATTGCTCCTAATTTTCATAGGAGGATTAGCTTTAAATCTCACTCCTTGTGTATATCCATTAATTCCAATCACAATCGGATATTTCGGAGGACAAAGTGAGGGGAAGACACATAAACTTTTTTTAATGGGACTTTTGTTCGTTATAGGGCTTGCGATTACTTATTCAATAATCGGAGTAATTACGGCATTAAGCGGTGCGTTTTTCGGTTCTATAATGCAGAGTACTTTTGTAATAATCTTTATTGCTCTTATTTTTGTCGCTTTATCTCTCAGTATGTTTGGTGTTTATGAATTTAAACTTCCCGATTCATGGGTTGCAAAAGCAGGCGGCACTAAAAGGGGATATTACGGCGCCGTTTTTATGGGTCTTACTACCGGTATTGTGGCTGCTCCGTGTATTGCGCCTTTTGTACTAGGTCTGGTTACTTACGTTGCAACTATAGGGAACCCTTATTATGGATTCCTTGTATTCTTTATCCTAGCTTTGGGAATGGGATTGCCATATTTGTTTTTATCTATTTTTTCAGGTAAAATTAAAAATCTTCCTAAATCCGGCGAATGGATGGAAACAGTTAAACATATATTTGGTTTTATAATTCTCGGTATGGCACTTTATTATATATTACCGCTTTTACCTAAGTCTATATCTGGAATTGTACTTCCAATTTATATGATTTTGGTTGGAATCTATCTTTTATTATTTGCAAAATTGGGTGATAAAGTAAGAGGTTTCAAAATATCTAAAATCGTATTTTCATTGATTATAATAGCTATTGCAGTTTATTTCATAATACCTTCACAAAAAAATTCTATAAATTGGAAACCTTATTCTGAAAACTTATTAAGTACTGAACTGAAAGAACATAAAGCGATAATAATTGACTTTTCTGCCGACTGGTGTATCCCTTGTAAAGAACTTGATGCAACTACATTTTCCGATCCCAAAGTAATTGCTTTATCAAGAAGATTTTCAACTCTCAGAGCCGATATGACAAAATCACTCTCTCAGCAAGTTGAACAGTTACGACAAAAATATAAAATTTTAGGTGTTCCAACTATTTTAATATTGAATTCTAAAGGTCATGAAACAAAACGGATCATTGGGTATATCGGTCCGAAAAAGTTTTATAAATTGTTAAATCAAATTGAATGATTAAAGTTTAAAAACATGAAGTTGTCGAGAAAACAAGGAATTGATTTTCTGAGTAAAGTAAATAAATATTTGATAGAGTTAGGCTTTTATTATAAACACAAGCATAATTGAAAATATAAACACATAAAATAGTTTTGATTTTTGTCAATATTTACAATTCGAGAACCTTAAAATACATTTTTTAGCCATAGCTCACAGATAAAAATTTAAGAAAGTTATAAAAATTTCTTAATTTAGATAAGCACTTTTTTAAAATTAAGAATTGAAAATATTTTTAAAGAAAGGAAATGTGATTCCAAAGCCCATTAATCGCAGAAATGGTGTTTGAGAATAGTAAGAAATAAAAACCGAATAAATAAAAAAATATGGCACGGTTTATGATTTTTTATTACGTATTTGAGTAAAAATAACAAAATAGTTGAGTATTAAAATGTTAAAAGAAAAAGAAATTCAAAATATAGATGAATTAACGGTAAGATTTGCCGGAGACTCAGGTGACGGAATGCAATTGACAGGAAGTCAGTTCAGTAATACTACGGCAGTAGTAGGTAATGATTTGAATACGCTTCCGGATTATCCTGCAGAAATAAGAGCTCCAGCGGGAACATTGTATGGAGTTAGCGGATTTCAATTGCATTTTGCAGATATGGATGTTCACACACCGGGTGATAGTCCTGATGTATTAATTGCTATGAATCCGGCAGCTCTTAAAAAGAATTTACCTGAATTAAAACCCGGTGCTACAATAATAGTTAATATCAATTCTTTCAATTCCAAAAATTTATCATTAGCAAAATATGAAAATAATCCGTTGGAAAACGGCGAATTAAAAGGATACCATGTCTATCAAGTTCCCATCAGTTCACTAACAGCGAAAGCATTGGAGGGCTCATCTTTATCACCAAAAGATGTATCTCGATGTAAAAACTTCTTTGCATTAGGAATAATGTATTGGTTATACAATAGGCCTATGGAACCAACGGTAGATTGGATAAAAGTAAAATTTAAAAATAAACCTGAATTTATAGATGCTAATGAAAAAGCTCTTAAATCAGGTTATTACTTTGGTGAAAATACAGAAATTTTTACTACTCGATACAAAATAAAACCTGCAAAATTACCTAAAGGTATATATCGAAATATTTCCGGTAATGAAGCCACGGCTTTAGGTTTCTTGGCGGCTTCGGTTAAAAGTGATTTACCTTTATATCTCGGATCATATCCTATTACACCTGCCTCCGAAATTTTACAATATTTAAGTATTTATAAAAACTTTAGTGTAAAAACATTCCAAGCGGAAGATGAAATTGCAGGTATTACGTCGGCTATCGGCGCTTCTTTTGCAGGTAATTTAGCAATGACAACTACCAGCGGTCCGGGATTGGCTTTAAAAACCGAGGCTATTGGGCTAGCAGTGATGACGGAACTTCCACTTGTAATTGTGGATGTACAACGTGGCGGTCCGAGTACTGGTTTACCGACAAAAACAGAACAAGCAGATTTGTTACAAGCCGTTTATGGTAGAAACGGCGAAGCACCTGTTGCTGTTATAGCTGCTTCTACACCAAGTGATTGTTTTAACATGGCAATTGAAGCATCTAGAATTGCTATTAAATATATGACTCCCGTTATTCTATTAACAGATGGTTATCTAGCTAACGGTTCGGAACCTTGGAAAATTCCACATGAAAGTGAATTACCCGATATTTACGTTAAGTTCAGAACAGAAAAGGAAGGATTTGCTCCTTATTTAAGAGATAATAATTTAGCGCGTCCTTGGGTAAAACTTGGAACACCGGGATTGGAGCATCGTATTGGCGGATTGGAGAAAGCAAACATTACGGGGGATGTTTGCTATGATCCTGATAATCATCATGAAATGGTTACTTTAAGGGCGCGGAAAATTAAAAATATTGAAAATGATATTCCGGATCTTAAAGTAATCGGCGATCAAAAAGGTGAGTTGTTGGTTATTGGTTGGGGAGGTACTTATGGTGCGATTACGGAAGCCGTCTTAAAAGCCGGAAAAGAAGGCTACAATGTCTCTCAAGCTCATCTTAAATATTTAAATCCACTGCCCAAAAATACCGTAGAAGTGCTGAATAATTTCGATAAAATTTTAGTACCTGAAATTAATCTTGGACAATTAAGTAGAATATTGAGAAGTGAGTTTTTAATACCGATTATTCAGTTTAATCTGGTAAGAGGATTACCTTTTAAGATAGCTGATATTAAAAATAAAATAATTGAAATTCTCGGAGGAAATTGAAATGGCTGAAAATATTGAAGTAGAAGAAATTAAATTAAAGGCAAAAGACTTTGCAAGCAAGCAAGACGTAAGATGGTGCCCAGGTTGCGGTGATTATTCAATACTTGCTCAAACTCAGAGAACACTTCCGGAATTAATTGGAATAAAAAAGGAACAAATTATTTGGATTTCCGGTATCGGTTGTTCATCTCGATTTCCTTACTATATGAGCACATACGGATTTCACGGAATACACGGCAGAGCGCCGGCTATCGCTACCGGCGTTAAAATCAGCAGACCGGATCTATCGGTTTGGGTTGCTGCCGGTGACGGCGATCTGTTAAGTATTGGCGGTAACCATTTTTTTCATGCATGGAGAAAAAACATGGGTTTAAAAATTTTGCTCTTTAATAATAGGATTTATGGTTTAACAAAAGGACAGTATTCCCCGACTTCGGAAAAAGGGAAAATTACCAAAACTACGCCTTATGGAAGCATTGATTATCCTTTTAATCCTATCTCCTTAGCGCTTGGTGCAGAAGCAACTTTTATAGCTCGGACATTTGATAGTGATGCAAAACATTTGAAACAGATGATTAGAAGAGCTGCCACTCATAAGGGTATTGCTTTTATTGAAATTTATCAAAACTGTGTTATTTTCAATGACGGTGCTTTTGATAAATTGATGATTAAAAAAACACGGAATGAAAATGTTATTTATCTGGAACATGGCAAACCAGCAGAACAACATCGAGGAATGTCTGTGATAGAGATTTTACAAAACTGTGTCATCTTTAATGATAAAACACATGCTGCCCTTACGGGAAAAGAAACGAAGGCGGATAATCAATTGATTTTAGAACATGGCAAACCGATGTTATTTGGGAATAATAAAGATAAAGGTATTATTTTGGACGGTGATAAACTGGCGATAGTTGAAGTTGGTGAAGGAAAACATAGGGTTGAGGATTTGGTTGTCCATGATGAATATGCCGAAAGCCCGCTTTTAGCAACTTTGCTCTCTCACATGGCGGAGGATAATAACCTGCCTACTCCGGTTGGAGTTTTTAGAGAAATTAACAAACCTACGTACGATGAAAACCTTGAAGAACAAATCAAACAAGTTAAGAAAATGAAAGGGGAAGGTGTTCTGGATAAAGTGTTATTCAACGGAAATACTTGGGAAGTGAATTAAATTAAATTCCATATTATTCCTTTTTGTATAAATTATGAGCTGTTCTTATGCAGCTCATTTTTTTTGTTCAATAGAAACTCAAGTAATTCCGGTTCAAAAAAAATGACCGGATAATATTTTTAATGTGCAGGGAAAGATAGTATAATTACTAATTGACCCTGTTAGATACATTATTTTAAAAAATGATAAAAACTTATTATGATTATCTAACGGGGTTGATTTAATCTTTCTAATTTCTAATCAAACAATAATTCACAATAACCGATACAACAAACTATTTGAAAATTAACTTGCTTTACTTTTCGTCTTCAGAAAGAATAACAGCCTGCAACGGCAATATCGTTGAGTTAAGTTGAACATTTTAAGTTTTATGCAAATGAAAATGTTTTCGGACTACAAAGTAGTCCAATTTAAAATTACTCTGTATGAAATGCCGGGAAGAGAAAGTACGAATACGAGATCCGGCAACTACGAAGTAGTTGAAGATTTAATA
>CBFDUR010000052.1:0-8330 GCA_965613005.1 uncultured Ignavibacteriales bacterium | reverse complement strand
CAGTTAAATCTTTGTTTTTTTTACAAAGAAATTAATGTGAAATAATATTTTGATGTGCTGTTGATTAAAATTAACCTAATTTCTAATTGGTCTAATTACCTAAAAAATGAACAATTAGAACAAGCAACAACTACCGGTTATAGAATTGTAGTTCATCCGAATTAAAATTTAAAAAGTTTTCGATATCACTTGACAAATAAGTGTGTTGTTTGTATATTCAAGTATTCAATTGAATTTATGATAGATGCAGAATGATGCCGCCTTGGATGACAACGATAGACATTATCGCATGAACGATACATCAGGATATATTAAAACAAAGATATGCCAAAGATGAAATCAACAAAGAAGAATTCGAAAAGAAAAAAGAATTCTTAAAAATCAATATATTACATAATTAATAAAAGGAGATCCAAAATGTGTATGTGCAATGAAAATAATGGAAATTATGATAGAGTACCGTATGGACACCGGTTAAGAAACAGAATGATGACGTATGGTTATGAAAACGACAGATTATATCAAGAAAGAGATTTTTCAGATCCGGCTTTGGAAACATTAAGACAAAGATATGCCAAAGGTGAAATAACAAAAGAGGAATTTGAAGAAATGAAGAAGGTTCTTTAATAAACAAAATCATTTTTATTGTCCGTTTAGGAATAGTTCTTGACGGACATCTTATATGAGAAAAAAAATCATTATCCCTCAATTAGTGAGCCCGATTAAAACGGGCTCATCATATTGGAACTTCCATAATAAACGATATTAAAAGATGTCTAACTTTTCATTATTAAGAATACCCTCGGTTAGTTCGTCAATTGCTTTCGGTTGATCTCCGGAAGATTGATAATGTAATATAAGTTCAAATTTATTTTTCATTCTAATAAAATTCTGTATTGTTATTCTAATTTATTAATTTGATAAATATAATTTTTAAATATTATAAATGTATAAAATAGAAAGGGTGATGCTTAAATGAAAAAATATTTTTTGATTATTCTATTATTTTCCAGTTTATCTTTTGCAAAAAATATTGATTCTCTCAGTTATCGTTGGCAGCCGTCTTTGAAAACAGGATTAAATATAAGTCAAATCTCTTTCAGTCATTGGGCAAAAGGAGGAGAAAATTCTTTCACATGGACTTTAACCGGAGATTTTCACCTAAATTATAAAACGCCGGAATGGCTTTTTAGTAATGAACTAAAATCAGCTTATGGAAGAACAAAATTAGGGAAAGACACCTATCGTACAAATAACAATGAATTATATTTGGAAAATATTCTTTCTTATGACGCAGGCTGGGAAGTAAACCCGTTTGTTTCAAATTCTGTCCGCACTCAAGTAGCAGCCGGATTTAATTATAAATTAAAGCCTGTTAAAAAGGTATCCGATTTTTTTGACCCAGGTTATATCACTCAAAGCTTTGGGTTTACATATAATAAGCATAAAACCTTTGAAACAAGATTGGGAATAGCCTTTCAGCAAACATTCACAAAGATTTTCAATCAATATACCGATAATCCCAACACGAAAAATAAAGTTGAAAAGTTTAAATTTGAAACCGGAGTCGAATCGGTTTCTTCAACTGAATTTTTTATCGATACAAATCTAAAATTGAAAAGCAGACTCCGTTTGTTTACAAGATTTGAACATATTAATGTTTGGGATGTACGTTGGGAAAATTCAATTACTGCCAAAATAAATTCGTGGTTAGATGTAAATTTTACATTTCTTTTAGTGTATAAAAAATCACAATCTCCTTATACCCAGATGAAAGAAGGGTTACAAGTGGGTATTTTTTATCATATAATTTAAGAGGAGGCTTCGCAAAACCTATGCATTGGTTAAAATTTTTACTTACAACTTTCTTCCTATTTGTAATTTAGCTATTTATTTTTGCTTCGCCCTTCCAAGAAACGTTCCGCCGGCAGATGAACAATACAAAAGCGTGTTTCATTGCATAAAGTTTTCAATTCTTCGAGATATTCCTGCATTTCTATCCTCTAATTATATATAGTCGCACAATTACGCATATACTATATACTTTCTAAATTATATTATCAACACTTTGTGTATTTCAAAACACATTGTTGCGTAATAATTTATTTGACAAAAAAATAAAATTTATTATATTAGTATATACTAAATTTATAAACAGCTACTATACAAACTTTAGAAATTATAAAATACACAAAAAAATTATTTAATATAAAGGTGATTATTAATGGATAAAATATTTTCTCAAAATAAATATACATCGTTCATAAAAAGTATATTTAATTTAGGGAAGACGATTTTCATAATGGTTTTAGTTGTAATGCCCCTCTCATTAAATTATGCGCAAAGTAATGTTAATACGAATATGCAAAATCCAACCTTATTAATGTTATTAAAATTAGCGTTAAAAAACAGTCCCGGTCTTTCAAATGTAAGATATTCAATTCAATCGAGCAAAGAAAAGTTATTAGCAGCCGAATATTTACGCATACCTAAAATTCAATTTTCCGGCGATGGTTTTTACAGCCCAATTCTAGAAATGAGATTAATTCCGGGAGTAAGATTAGGAGCCGGTAAACCGGATGGTTTATCGATGAATGAAATTTTTAATGATAAAATCATTGAATTATCTCCTACTTTGTCATTGCCCATTTATACCGGCGGGGAAATTAGCGGTAAAGTAAATGCTGCGGAGGCTAATTCTCAAATTTCCAATACCCGGTATATTCTTACGAGGGATCATCTGCTGTTATCTATTACCGCACAATATTTTAATCTTTTAAAAATCCGGCAGGCTATAAAGGCAACAAATGCTTCGATTAAAGCTTTGATTAAAAGTCGAAAATTTAAGCAGGAACAAGTCCGTTACGGTAAAGCCCTGCCGGTTGATCTATACAGAATTGATACACGTCTTTCCGAGCTGCAAGTTGGATTGCTTGAAGAAAAAAATCACTATAAAACAAGTATAGATAATCTATCTGCATTAGTTGGTACAACCCTTCCCGGTAACTTGCAGCCTGCAGATACACTAGCATATAAGTATATTCCACTGTCTATAGAAGACAGCACAAAAATTTTAAAAAATAGTCCTTTTAATCAACTTAGTTTATTTGGGCTTAAATATGCAGAAGCTCAAAAAACTCTTCAGCAGTCAGGTTTATTACCCAAAATTAACTTGATAGCTAAATATTCATTTTATTGGGGGAATAATGCGGTAAATTCTCCTAATTATAATAATAATAATAAAGACTTTATTGCAATACTTCAGATAAGGTTTCCCATATTCAATTTTCAGATTTACAAAAAAATTGAAGCAGCCTCTTATTCCGCATTGGCAAGTAGCGAACGGATGCGGCAGACGGAATATAATGTTAAAAGAGATTTCCATTTGGCATTATTTAATGAACAAACAGCGGAAAAATCTATAAAAGTTGCTGAAAATTCAATTAGAACCGCAAAAGAAGCATTTCGAATCCAGCAGGAAAGATATAATGTGGGTAAAATAACCGTTGATAATCTTATAGATGCAGAAGCCGGATTACTAAAAGCAAGGTTAAAGTATATAAATTCCGTTACAAATTATTATCTGTCAATCATTCAAGTACTAAGAATAAAAGGCAATATTTCTTTAAATGATTTAGCTGTCTTTACAAAATAAATCAAAAGGAATTAAAATTATGATCTCCTTATTAATAATAATTGCTCTCGTTATTATCTTCATATTGTTGTTAACAGTATGGGGGGAGCGAAATATTGATAAAGTAAAAAATATCAAATGGCTTTACCCATTGCAAATTGTATTGGCTCATAAGCCGTTAAGAATCTTTATAATAGATATCTTAGGCGTTGCCATAATCATTTGGTTCGCTTTATTTTTTGTTAATTGGTTGCAGCCTACTCTAACACCGGCTGCTTTATTTCCACCGCCGTTTAGTGGGCCTGTTGCAGTTAGAGCAGCAAAAGTAACTGAAGGTCCTGTTGTAAATGTAGCCACATATACCGGACAGGTTCTCCCTTATGAAAGCAACGATGTTTATGCCCGCGTTGACGGTTTTGTAAATAAAATGAATGTGTATCAAGGCGACTATGTGAAAAAAGGACAAACATTAGCTAAGTTGGACCTTTCATCGCTATTACCAAAAGTAATGAAATCCGCAGCCGATTCAACCTTTTGGAGTGCTGAATTAAATCGTACCAAAGGTTTATTTAAAGACTCTGCCGTTACAACTTCTAATTATGACTACGTTAGAAAAATGTATCGGCAAGTGGTCGCTCAAGTACAATTAGCCCGTGCAAATGTGAATTATGCAGATATTCGAGCTGGAGTAAGCGGTTACGTTACAGAGCGTTCTATTTACCCTGGCCAATTTGTAAAAAGGGGAATGAAAATGTTTAGATTAGATCGTTTGGACAGTATCCGTGTGCAATTTCAAGTCTCGGAAGGCGATCTCCCTTTTATAAAAAAGGGTGATTTGGTTTGGCTGGAATTTCCACAGGTGTCTATGCAAGCTTTTAAGAATTATAATGGATGGAAACGAAAAATCAAACCATTAACTAATAATGAAATTTTATCTGTACTCGGAGCAGGAAAATTATCGAAAAAAGATTTTTCGCTAAATAATGGTGTACCGGGAATGACCGCACGTGTTGCGGTAGTCTTTCCGGCAGAAGATCCGGTTACACATACCGGAACAGTAGAGGTAAGATTATCTAATCCGGGCATATTACTCAAAGCTCAATCATATATTGTTGCAAAGTTTGCAGTATCAAGAGTTCAAAACACAATTCGTATAGTTAATAATGCTGTGATTCAACTGCCTCAAGGGGGTAAAGGTGTTTACCTAGCTCCCAAAATGTCAAACCGAGGTTTTGCAAGATTACAAAAAATTAAGGTTGGCTTAAGCAGCCCATATTATACGCAAGTACTATCAGGAGTAAAACCGGGTGATTTTGTTATTTATGTTGGACAGAAAGATATAACACAGGGTATGTCTGTTCTTGTTATCGAAAGGGATAAGGAGTAAACAGATGAATAAATTAAATAAGAAAAGAGGCAGTTTAACAAAATACGCTGTTGAGCACCCGCATTTTACAATTATCATTTCACTATTGATGGTTGTGCTCGGTATTGTAGCTTACGTAGAGATGCCTTCGCGGATGGCTCCCGTAATTCCTGCGCCGGATTTAGGTGTTATGTGCATGTATCCGGGATTGCCGGCAAGTGATATGTCTAAATTAATTGCACAACCTTTAGAAAAGAATCTACAGATTGTAGGCGATATTAGTTATACGGTTACTACTTCCCAAGAAGGATGGTGTTTAGTTGCTTTACATTTTAAGGAAGGGGTGGATTTAGATGAAAAAAGGACGGAATTAAGAAACCTATCAGATATTATTGCTCGTAAAGATTTACCTCTTCTAATGGGTAAAGCGATTCCATTAAGAGTTGTAAGAATTGATCGTCAAAATGTACCTGTTACACAGTTTGCTATTACCCGGAAAGGGGTTTCAAGAAAAAATTTGCGGGAGTTTATTAACAACATTGTATTAGATAGATATCAAAAAATTCCCGGCGTTAAAGCTGCTTGGACCTTCGGTGGTCCTATCCGACAAATACAGATTGTTGTAAATAGGGATAAACTTGCTGCTTATGGTATCAAAATGTCGCAAATTAAAAAAGCATTTGATACTGCTAAGCTTACCAGGGGAGGAGGTCCCTTAATTAGTAATAATGAAATTATCTCAACTTTTCTTTCAAGTGAAATAGATGACAACAACCTAAAAAAAGTAATGCCCAATATTGTGATTGGAACTAAAAACGGAAGAGATATTTATTTACAAGATGTAGCTACCGTTAAAGATACCGTTCAAGAGCAATATGGAGATTTCTTTTTCAATGGGAAGCCCGCTATTTGGCTTGGAATTCAACCAACCCGTAAAACTGATTTTTATAAGGTGGATAACCTGGCAACCCAACTTTCTAAAACGTTGGAACGGGATTATCCGGGACTAAAAATAGTGAAATCTTTTTCAAAAACTCGAATAATGAAAGTTAATGACCGCAATGCTAGAATAGAATTCCTTATTGCCGTTGTTCTTGCCGGTTTAATGATGCTGTTTTTCCTTGGTGAATTTTCCGGTTCGATAATTGCGCTGGCAATTCTCCCTTCTTCCGTTGCATTCGGATTTTTTGTCCTTAGTTTATTAGGATACCAGCGTGATTTTGGAATAATGCTGGGTATGGTATTCATTGTCGGAAAATTAATAGACGATTCAATCATTGTTATCGAAATTACCAAACGTTACGTGGAACGGGGAATCCACCCGAAATTGGCTGCCATTATCGGCACCGAAGAAGTAACACATCCTATAATGTTGGCAACTTTTGCTTTTTTTATTGTTGTTGCACCGATGATGTTCTTAAAAGGAGATATGGGCTCCGGCTTCAGAAGTATGACTATCCCGATGGAAACAACTATTATAGCTTCCTTGTGGATGGCACTTACACTAACTCCGCTACTTGTTGCTCATCTTTTCAAAGCACCTAAAAATGCCGTTACGGATGAAGAAGAAGCCAGAAAAATTCAAGTTGAAGAAAAATTGGGCGTATATAAAGAACCTGAAAACAGATTTGGTAAGTTTATTGGCAAGATTTTCCTTATACCGTATTTTAAGTTTGAAAAAAAATTTGGTAAAATAGTGGAATGGGCAGTTAATCACCCGCTTTCCATAGTTGCATTAATTGTAGGATCTTTAATAATAACTTTAAGTATCTACAAAAAATTACCACGAGAGCAGATGCCGCTTACCGATACCAGCATTGGCATATTATACGTAAGAGCAAATCCAAATACAACTCCTAAAAGGATGTTTCAGATAGCAAGAGAAATTTCAAAAATATATAAAACAGATAAAAATGTGATTAATATTTCACTTATGGTAGGTAAAGCCCCAATGTGGGGTAACTATTTTTCGGGTTATGGAATTAATACTAGAAATGAAATTACCGGTATCATCAATTTTACATTGGCTCGTGAACAACGTAAAGAAACAATGTGGGACATAGCGCGACACATGCGTAAAGAAATATATAAAAAAATACCTGGAATTAATGCTATGTTATTGCAGCCGGTTCCGCCTACTCCGGTTGCAGGAGCAAGAGCACCGGTAGAAATTTTAGTACGCGGTTTTGATAAAAATCTTGTATATAAAGATGCTGAAAAGATGCTGAACATTGCCCGTACACAAGCGCCCGGGTTACATAGTCCTTACATTGATCAAACAAAAGAAAAGAAAATACAAATAAAAGTTGATGAGCAAAAAGCTGCCGAATTAGGTTTAAGCGTTGCAGATGTTATTTCTCAAACGATGATGAGTTTACATGGTATTCAATCTTCCTTATTCTTTATGCCTTATCCTGAAGTTTATGAACATAGCAGGGTTCTCATACGTTACGCCGGCTTTGATAGAAAGAACAGCAATGATTTATCAAACGTTATGATTCACACACCTAAAGGTGGAAATGTTCGCTTAAGCCAAATTGCGACGTTCAAAAAAGTAGAAGGTTTTGACCGGGTACATACCTATAATTCTCTTTACTCTGCCAGCTTACTCGGTTACTATAAAGAATTGGGACTGAAAGCAACAACAATGAGTGCTTTGCTTCCGGCTAAAATGCAATTAAATCAACCTAAGGAAGTTCTATTAAATCCTGCAGGTATGATGATAACGGCGCTGGATGCATTTAATGAATTAAACGAGGGGGAAAAAATCGGTCTGCTGTTTGTTTACTTGTTATTAGCTCTCTTCTTTAGGTCATTCCTTACCGGATTAGTACTAATGTTGGTAGTTCCTCTTGAAGGTTTGGGTGCAATGCTCGGACTATGGGTGCGGGGAATGGCTTGGTCTCCGCCGGTGATGTGGGGTTTAGCAATTCTTGCCGGTATTGTTTTATCTAATTCTATTCTGTTAGTTGATAAAATAGAAGAATTAAGAAAATCCGGAATGCCGTTGAAAAAAGCTGTTCCTTTGGCTAGTGGTTTAAGGCTCCGCCCGGTTTTAATGACCGCTATTGCCGCCGGTGCGGCTATGACTCATGTGATGCTGTTTCCACCTCCTTCAATGGAACAATTTAGAAATATAGCCACTGCTATTGTAGGCGGTATATTAACTTCAACAGTTATGACTTTAATAGTTGTACCCGTAGCTTATTATTATGTTCATCGATATTTAGACTGGCTGAAAGCATTTTACACTAAGCCGGATCTTTTAAAAAGTAATGAGATTGAGATAGGCTAGAATAAAGTCAAATATGTTCTGTCGTATTGGCTTTG
>CBFDUR010000051.1:0-8387 GCA_965613005.1 uncultured Ignavibacteriales bacterium | reverse complement strand
CCCCGATCCAAATGCACAAAAGAAATTGGATTTTTCAAATACACTTGCGTTTACTAATTTTAAATTGGTTATGAATCCATACGTTTATGAGTTTAGCAACATAGATGTTCAGCCTTCGGAAATTGGTCCTAAAGCTAATGATTATTTTACGCTGTTTGATTTTTCTGCAAAATATGATCCCGTTCCCACAATGTTAACTCAAGACCAAGTAAATGTTATCCACGGTTTTATGGGCCAAACAACAATGTTTCATAAAGAAGTAATTAAAAAATCGGTTATCATTTTAGCCGAACGACCCGGAACGGATCAGGTTAAATACATTCATGGAAATTATGGAAGAGGAAGTTTTACCTTTTATGGCGGGCATGATCCGGAAGATTATGAAGTTATGGTCGGTGACCCTCCGACAGATGTTTCTCTTTATAAAAATTCACCCGGTTATCGTTTAATATTAAATAATGTTTTATTTCCGGCGGCTAAAAAGAAAAAACAAAAAACATAATTTAGTTGTGTCTAATTAGGTCATTTTCAAATCTTTATCGGAAGAAAAACACCTTTTTAGAGTAAGTTCATATTTTTTTCCTCCTTTCGGGGAAGAACGTTGATAGATAAACGGCGGCTCGGTGCTTAATTCAAATTTGAGTTATTTCCTTGTCTGTTTAATTCATTTTATAAAATCTAACGGTATTTAATTCAAGATGAAGAAGATCAAAATCGCTAACTCTAACAAAGAATTTACAGTTGGGAAAATTGTATGTGTCGGTAGAAATTATGAAGCTCATGCTAAAGAGCTTGGGAATGAAATCCCCACTAAACCGGTTGTTTTTATAAAACCTGCTTCTTCAATTATATATTCCGGAGAACAAATTATTTACCCGGAGTATTCCTCCGAAATGCACCATGAAGTGGAATTGGTTTTACTTATCGGAAAGAAAATTAAGAATGCGGATGAAGTCCAAGCCGAAAAGGCAATTATAGGGTACGGAGTAGGATTGGATATGACTCTGCGTGATATTCAAAATAAACTTAAGGAAAAATCTCATCCTTGGACTATTGCAAAGTGTTTTGATACTTCAGCCCCTCTTTCCGGATTTATTTCTAAAAAAAATTATAAGCTTACTCTGAACGAAGAAATATCACTCTCTGTAAATGATATTGTTAAACAGAAGGAGCATCTGAATTTAATGTTATTTTCACCTCTGCAGCTTGTCCAATATATATCTTCTTTAATGACTTTAGAAGAGGGTGATTTAATATTTACCGGAACACCGTCAGGGGTTGGGAAAGTTAAAAAAGGCGATAAACTTTACGCCAAAATAACCGGAATTGCAGAGCTGAGTTGTACAGTTATTTGAAAAAATATCTTGTCGAACCAAATGTGTCTTGATGAATGTAGTAATGTTCAACGAAAATAAAACTTTTAATATTTTAATATTATCAGATTTTGATCCGGTTAAGTACAGCAAATTTTTAAGGCATAAAGATAAGCCAGATAACGGCGATTGAAATTATAGTTAAAATTAATAAGCTGAGAAATATAATGTTTTTTTTATTATGCGGCTTACTTTCTGCTTTAGGCTTTTCATTTCCAAAATTACCAACCTTATTTTTTTCTAACAAAGCTTCTTGATTAACGGTACTAGAAGAATTTTCAAACTTTTGTTTCTGTATTAACTCATAAATCTCTTCCCATATATCCGCCGGCGCTTCAATTATAAGCGTTATTAATTTTAATTTATTTGCAATTGGAGTCTTTACGTATGAATCTGCAAATGCCTCCGTTATAATTAAATTAGCCTTATTCAAAAGAGCATTAACATCATATACCGATACCTTTAATAAATCAGAGGTTTCTTCAATAGAGTATTTTTCTATATAATGTAATACGAATGCAATACGTCCGGATGGAATTAAGTCTGTAACAACAAGGTCCAATTTATCTTTTAAAAGTAATTTAAGTTTTTCTTCACGGGCTTCTTTTTCTAAAATGGTTTCAATTTTGTTTTTCTTATTGTTTGATTCATCTTTTCTTAATGTTTCGAGGGACATATACACAGCTATACCGATAACCCATAAAGTAAAAGGCACATCTCTCCTTAAGCCCGATAAATTTGCCCATGCTTCAATAAAAACATTTTTACATATTTGCTTCGCAATTTCGGGATCAGCAGTGAGCCTTAATATAATAGCAAATACTCTACCGCTATTCAGATTATATAACTCTCTAAATGGAACATGATATCCTTTTTTAGCTTTTTCAACTAAGGCCTTAATGTATTTGTTATCTCCGCTCATGTTTTTATTGCTTATTATATAAATTATAATTTCAGTATATAAAATAAATTAGTTCAATAACTTTCGCAATTTATCAACTTCCGTTACAGGTAGATTACATGAAAAATTCCGGCAAATATAAACTGCAGTTTTACCGTTAATTTTACCTTGTTCAGAGATAAAAGTTGATAATTTTCTTATTTTTTCACTATCCGGATCGTTTAGTAAAATTACCTTGGAAGGAATGAAAATTTTTCTAATTGTTTCGAGCATATTTCGAACTTCGGAAGAATTTTTCTCTCCTGCAATGACAATTTCAAATGAAGAACCGAATGCGAAATCCAAAGCGCATAATGCTTGTGTGAAAGAAGAGGGTGAATTATACAGTTTATTTGAAAAAGCTCTTGCCGTTTTTGAAGCAAGAATTTCATATTTATCATTACCTGTAAGCCTGTTTAATCTCAATAAATTCATCAAAGCAATAGAATTACCGGATGGAATAGCGCCGTCATAAATTTCTTTTTGACGTACAAGAAGCTTCTCTCCCTTAACCGGCGTAAAAAAGAATCCGCCTTTTTTGTTATCAAAATAGTTATTAACCAGATAATCGTTGAACTCAATTGCTTTTTCTAAATAATTTTCGTTAAATGTAGTTTCATACAAATCGATAAATGCATTAATAATAAATGAATAATCATCTAAAAGCCCGGGAATTGAAGCATCATTATTACGATATCTATGAAGTAAATTTCCTTTTTTATCTGTCAGATGAGAAAGTATAAATTTTATTCCGTTCTCTGCAACATTAATATAAACATTTTCATTAAAAGCTTGTGCTGCTTTACAGAATGTGGAAATCATCAAAGCATTCCAGTCGGTGAGAATTTTATCATCCTTATCAGGGTGAATTCTCTTATTTCTAACATCAAATAATTTTTGGCGGATATTACCAACTTTTTGGACAAGTACATTTTTATTGATATTCAATTCTATGGAGAGATCATCAAAGGATTTTGCGAGATGTAATATATTAGTATTATTATATTCACTGTGTACTTTATCGAACCAATTACCATTTTCTTGAATATCAAATATTTTAACGGCTAATTCGGTTTCTTCATTATTTAGAATATCCCTAATTTCTTTTACTTTCCACAAATAAAATTTCCCTTCCTCACCTTCGCTGTCGGCATCTTCGGCTGAATAAAATCCGCCAAACGGAGATGTCATATCCCGGATGACATAATCCAAAATATCTTTAGCGGTTTTTTTAAATTCTACATTTTTTGTTACTAAAAAAGCATCAATATAAGCATTGCAAATAAGCGCTTGATCGTACAGCATTTTTTCGAAATGCGGTACAAGCCATTTTTTGTCGGTTGAATATCTGTGAAAACCGAATCCGATTTGATCAAAAATTCCACCTTTTCTCATCTCGATTAATGTTTTCTCGACCATTTGCAATGCAGCAATATTATTCGTTCTTTTCCAATAACGGAGCAAGAACGATAAATTATGGGGAGTAGGAAATTTAGGAACGCTACCGAAACCTCCAAAGTCCGGTTCAAATCTACTTTTTAGTTGTTCAAATGTTTTATCAAGTACTGTTTCATTTAATTCTTTCGCATCTTCCGAAGAAAATAGCGATTTAACAGCAGCGGAGATTTCATCGGCGGATTTTAATAATTCGGCACGTTTATTATACCAAAGCTCCTTGATTCCGTTAATAATTTCCTTCAAGCCTGGTCTGCCGAATCGATTTTCTTTAGGGAAGTAAGTCCCTGCAAAAAAAGGTTTTTTATCGGGTGTCATAATTATTGTTAATGGCCAACCCCCACTTCCGGTAAGCATTTGGCAAACAGACATGTAAATTCCATCGATATCAGGTCTTTCTTCTCTGTCAACTTTTATCGAAATGAAAGTTTCATTCATTAAACGAGCGGTTTTTTCATCTTCAAAAGATTCATGAGCCATCACATGACACCAGTGGCATGTAGAATACCCAATAGAAAGGAAAATCGGTTTATCTTCGATTTGTGCTTTTTCAAATGCCTCATTGCCCCATGGATACCAATCTACCGGATTATCAGCATGCTGAAGTAAATATGGGCTTTTTTCATTTATTAAACGGTTGGTTGTTTTCATAATTCATGTTTCAATCAGTTTAAGATAATAATTGATAAAATAATATAAGTTACAAAAAGTAATATTAAAATAATTTGTAGCATGATTTGTAATTTATTCTATATAATTAAAATAATTTATTCCTTTCAAAATTGTTATCTATTTAAGTTTTTGATAATTTTCAGGGAATCTTAAACTGAATTTTTAAAAAATGAATAATAATAATTTAAAAACATTTACAAGAATATTTATATGACAAAACCACAACTTTGGATAGCAGCTTTTTTAGTACTATTTGTAATATTATTCTTATTAGGAAGAATTACTAAAGAAAACTATACAATGAAAAATGCTCCTCAAAGGAGTACCTTGTCTCAGACAAACAATAATACAAATAGCCCCTCGACCAAAAATTTGAACGGCAAATAATTAGTGGTAAAACCGGGATGCGTTAATTGTCATGGTAATGATTTAACAGGTACAAATATTGCACCAAATGTACATGGAGTAAAAAAATATTGGAGTCTAATGGAGAATCTGAAAAAACCAATCGAGTGTTCACACATTATTAAAAAAAGAGGTTGACCCAAGAGCATCTTTTGCTGTCATTCTAAGGAGCGACGCAATGAAGAATATTTGATTTTGTTTAAAGAAGACTCTTCACATAGTCAGAGTGACAATTTCTCTATTTTGGAACAACCTCTTTTGAATAAAAGGTTTTAATTAAGCAATAGTGATACCTTTTTCAAGATAAACATCTTGAATAGTATTTAACAACTTAATACCTTCAACCATAGGGCGCTGAAAAGCTTTTCTTCCGGAAATCAATCCCATTCCGCCGGCTCTTTTATTGATAACGGCTGTTCTGGTTGCTTCAGCAAAATCATTTGCACCGGAAGCCCCTCCGCTATTTATCAACCCGGCTCTTCCCATATAATTATTTATTACTTGATAGCGTGTTAAATCAATAGGGTGGTCGGTTGATAATTCAGTATACATTTTATCGCTGTATTTACCAAATTTCAAATCTTTAAATCCTCCGTTACAAGTAGGTAGTTTTTGTTTAATAATATCAGCCTCAATAGTAACACCGAGATGATTAGCTTGACCGGTTAAGTCGGCTGCAGTATGGTAATCTTTTTCCTTAGTTTTAAAATCCGGATTTCTTGTATAGCACCAAAGGATAGTTGCAAGCCCCAATTCATGGGCAAATTGAAACGCTTCGCTGATTTCGACTATCTGCCCATCACTTTCTTCTGAGCCGAAATAAATAGTAGCGCCTATAGCGGCAGCCCCTAAGTCGTAAGACTGTTTAACGCCGGCAAATAAAATCTGATCGTAGGTATTTGGATAAGTTAGTAATTCATTATGATTTATTTTTACGATAAACGGAATTTTATGAGCATACTTTCTTGAATTCATTCCGAGCACACCCAAAGTTGATGCAACGGCATTGCAACCGCCTTCAATAGCAAGTTTAATAATATTTTCAGGGTCGAAATAATCCGGATTAGGTGCAAAAGATGCACCGGCGCTATGCTCTATACCTTGATCTACCGGTAATATTGAAAGATAACCGGTGCCTGCCAATCTACCGCTGCTGCTGATCCATTGTAAATTTTTTAAAACATTAATGTTTCTATCGCTCTGTGCGAATATTCTATCTACAAAATCTCCGCCGGGTAGATGAAGTTTTTCTTTTGGAAATTTAGCTTTATAGGATAATAAATCATTTGCTTCTTCTCCTAACAGCTCTTTTATCTTATCTAACATGTTAACTCCATTATTTAATTGTTCTTATTTACAAACTGTAATTCAACTACAAAAATAACCTTAATTGCGTTTCAATTCAATAATTAAATTTATTAAAGATAACATTATCACTTAAATTACACTACAAAAACTTTAGCAATATCTACAAGGAGTGACGGATGATTCATTAAAGCATGAGCAAAAATTTTACTCAAATTTCTTTTATTATAAGGAATTTTGTTAAAAGAATGAGCTATCTTATTAAATTTTTCATCAGAGAAATTATAAATACCGTTTTTTATCCTATTAAAAACTTCATGTCTTTTACCTAGTCTGTCGTACCACAGTTTATCATATTTTAACACATACTCAAATTTATTCATTTTTACAGCTTCTCCGGCTAATTTACCTGCAATACTTCCTCCAATCATTCCACTTGCAATTCCTCCCCCGCTAAGCGGGTTTACTTGTCGTGCCGCATCTCCGGCCAACATGATACCAGGTGCGGAGATTTTTCTGAGAGTAATTGTGCTTGGTACACCGCCGGCAATTGAAGTTAAGATTGGTGCATCCGGATAATTTTTATTCATAAATTCATTTAAAAAAAACAGAGCCGAATGTTTCTTACCGACCATACCGCTCACCCCAAGTCCTATGTTGGCAGTGTCGGACCCTTTAGGAAAAACCCAAAAATATCCATCCGGTGCAATATTCTTTCCGAAATAAAAATAGAGTGTATTCGGCTCAACCGAAATATTAGAAACCGTTATCTGTGCACAACATTCCATATCTCTAAAATCAACGTAAGTTTTTAATCCTGCCCATCTACCTACCCGGGATTCAACACCGTCGGCACCTATGACAATTTTTGCTCGTAACTCTTTTTGTTCGCCTCGGTATTCATATTTTACACCTGCTACTTTATCGTTTTCGAACAATAATCCGTTAACATAAGCTCCGGTTAAAATTCCAGCCCCTGCTTTTGCGGCTGTTTTTGCTAATTCATAATCAAATATTCTTCTTTCAAGTACATAACCGGCTTCTTTAAACTCTATTATTACTTCTGTTCCGTCAGGTGCATTCAGAGAAAATTTTTTAATATGAGCTTTAATCCATTTTTCATCCGACGGAATGAACTCTTCTACTCCTTGCTTACTTATTGCCTCACCGCATCGAACAGGATATCCTACATCTCTATCTTTTTCTAATATCAGAACGGAAACTCCTTGTTCGGCTGCGAAACGAGCTGTCATAGAACCTGCCGGACCGGCGCCAACGACAATTATATCATATTCGTTTTTCATTTTTAGATTATCGACTAATAAAATATTTTGAATGAAAAAATTTAACTTAACTTCTTGCAGGAACACCTTCCCTGTTAAATTTGATTACTTCAATGGGACAACTCCACACACATTTAGCACAATTTGTACATCTTGGATCAATAATAAAAATCTCAGATTCTTTTAATTCGATTGCGTCCTCCGGACAAACGCCGACACAACAGCCGCAAAAATCACATCTATCCGGTAAAATATCTATTAATAATTTCCCGGTTTTTGCCTGTCTGTAATTCATATCTACTAAAAAGATTAATATTGAAATCCAAAATAGTTAATGAATTTTGGAATAAAAAATTTGAGAATATTCAAGTTTCTACAAATTAGGGTTTTTAAAGACGAGCGATGATATTTATTAATCCGTAACTTTTCCTAAAAATACGTAATAGTATTGAAAAGATAGTTGAAATCATTAAGATATTCGATTTTTTTGTCATAAAGTACTATTACGTATTTACGTAATTATATGAGGTTTATTATGGCTAAACATCCACAAGTGACTCTGAAACTATCACCAAAACCAAAGATTTATTAGAGCGATTGAAAATACATATTATGTAAAATTGGAAAAGTTACGGGTCAAAGGTAAAGTTTTATATTAAATTTTTTGCTTCGCATTCTATCATTTGGAATTTCATATTTTAAGACAGAATGAAATATTGATATTGCTTGAAAAAATATTCAATAAATACAACATCATTATTAATCTCATAATCAACTAATGATAATTCTACGAAAAACGAAGGCTGTCAACTACATCCTGATGTAGTTCCGCAAGTCATACATTTAAGACACGTACCGTTTCTTACCATAGTCATACTCTGGCATTCTGTACAAATATCTCCGGTATAACCTCTATTACGTGCTTCCTGTACTTGTTTAAACATTCCTGCAATA
>CBFDUR010000050.1:0-8402 GCA_965613005.1 uncultured Ignavibacteriales bacterium | reverse complement strand
TTAAATTTACCACCTCTTTCTCTTTCTTCAATGATTGAATCTGAAATATTGCTACCAACATTTTTTATTGCAGACATCCCAAAACGGATTTTACCTTCCGCAACATCAAAGTAAACGGAAGGTTTGTTTACATCAGGGGGAAGAACTGGAATTTTTAATTTCCTACAATCTTCCAAAAACGTTGTAACTTTATTAGTATTACCGAATTCATTTTTAAGGTTTGCAGCTAAAAACTCAGGTGTATAATGAGCTTTCAGATATGCGGTTTGATATGCTATTAAACTATAAGCTACCGCATGACTTTTATTAAAACCATAATTGGCAAACTTATTAATTGAATCAAAAATTTCCGTAGCGATATTTTTACTAATTCCATTCTTTACAGCGCCATCTACAAATTTAATTTTCTGCTCAGCCATTGCAGATAAATCTTTTTTACCCATCGCCCGCCGTAATATATCTGCTTCGGCTAAACTCATACCTGCAATTTTATTAGCAATTTGAATAACTTGCTCTTGATAAACGATAATGCCGTAGGTTTCTTTAAGAATTGGTTCTAGTGAAGGGTGGAAATAAGTTGTTTCACTTCTACCGAATTTCCTATTTATAAAATCATCGATAAAATCCATTGGACCCGGGCGATACAGGGCATTCATAGCGGCAAGATCACTTAGTGTGGTAGGGTGTAGTTGTTTCAGATGCTCTCTCATAGGGTGCGATTCAAATTGGAATACACCGGTTGTTTGACCTTTGGAAAAAAGTTCAAAAGTTCTTTCATCATCTAAAGGAATATTTTCAATATCAATTTCAACATTGTGGTTTTTCTTTATCAAACCGAGAGCATCGCGAATAATTGTTAATGTCCTTAATCCAAGAAAGTCCATCTTAAGTAAGCCGGCACTCTCAATTTCTTTCATATTGAACTGAGTAACAACATCGGTTTGAGATACTGCATTAGCCAAAGGCACATAATTGCTTACTTCTTCAGGAGTGATTACTACGCCGGCGGCATGTTTAGAAGCATTCCGGTTCATACCCTCAAGAACTTTTGCATATTTTATCAAATTTTGGATATCCCGGTCTTTTGATTCTTTAACCCATTTTAATTCCGGGACTTCATTCAGAGCTTGCTCTATTGTATAAACTTTTCCGAATTTCGAAGGAATGGACTTGGTAATTTTATTTACAACATGTAATGGGATTTTCAACACGCGTGCTACATCACGAATAACCGCTTTGGAGGATAAGCGATTAAAAGTGACAATTTGACTAACACATTCCTTGCCATACTTTTCACGGACATAATCGATCGCCTCACTTCGTTTATCGTCTGCAAAATCAACGTCGATATCGGGCATTGATTTTCTGGCCGGATTTAAAAATCTTTCGAATAACAAATCATATTCCAAAGGATTAATATTTGTTATACCAAGTGTATAAGCCACTAAACTGCCCGCAGCACTCCCTCTACCGGGACCGACGGGAATACCCCGGGCCTTTGAAGCACCAATAAAATCCTGAACTATAAGGAAGTAACCGGCAAAGCCCATTTTTTTAATCGTATCGACTTCATAATTAAAACGATCTTCTATTTCACGGGTAATTTTTTTGAATTTTTTATGCAAACCTTCACGAGCCAGAATCTCAAAATATTCATCCAAATTTTTTGCATGAGAATTTTCAGGGATAGGGAATTCCGGATAATGGTGGCCTGTAAAATCCAAGTTTAAATCAATTTTAGATTCAATCTCAAGAGTATTTTCTATTGCTCCTTTATAATCTTTAAAAAGTTTAATCATTTCATCGGACGATTTGAAATACACTTGATCGGTTCCATATCTTAGTTGTCTGTAATCGGTACCTTTTTTATCGGAAAAAAGGAGAAGAATATTATGCGCTATAGAATGCTCTTGTTCAATGTAATGACAATCATTTGTAGCAACTAGCTTAATCCCCAATTCTTTCGAAAGTTTAGGCATTCCTTCAAGAATCGGTTTATCGTTTTCCATGAAGTGATTTTGTATTTCCAAGTAAAAATCATCTCCAAATATTTCTTTGTATTGAATAGCATTTTTCTTTGCTTTATCATAATCGTTATTTACAAGATATGAAGAGACTATCCCGCCGGCACAAGCCGAAGTACAAACCAATCCTTCGTGATATTCTCTTAACAACTCTAAATCGATTCGAGGCTTGTAATAAAAACCTTCAGTATGCCCTAATGTAGATAATTTTGATAGATTTCGATATCCTATTTTATTTTTAGCAAGTAGAATAAGATGATTATAATGTTTTGATCTTTTTCTCTCATTTCCATTTTCGGATTTTCCTCTATCTTTTCGGCTACCTTTCAGGACAACATAGGCTTCCATCCCTACTATTGGTTTTATTCCTGCTTTCTTAGCCTTCCTATAGAATTCTGCAATACCATACATTACACCGTGGTCTGTAAGAGCGACAGCATGCATATCATTTTTTATTGCTGCATTTATTAGGCTTTCAACGGTGCACGCCCCATCTTGTAAACTATAATGAGTGTGATTGTGAAGGTGAATAAAATCCGACATTTGAACAAACTACCCTATCTAAAATTAATCAACGTTAATCGTCCATTTTGGAATCAACATCTAAAAAAGGAATAATTAAGAGATGCAAAATTTAGCGATAAATTTTTTAAAATACGTATCGATTTAAAAATTAATATAAAAAGGAGAAATTAACTTTTACCTGTATGTCCAAAACCGCCTTCCGCTCTTTCGCTATCATTCAACTCTGTCGATTCAATAATTTTTGCAGTATAAACTTTTGATACGATAAGTTGCGCAATCCTCTCACCTCGCAATATCTTGTAATCTTCTTTACCAAAATTCACCATGATGATTTTTACTTCCCCACGATAATCCGAATCGATTGTACCGGGGGAATTGAGAATTCCTATTCCATGTTTAACAGCAAGACCGCTTCGGGGACGGACTTGAATTTCATAACCTTCCGGGATTTCAAACGATAAATTCGTTGATACCAATGATATTTCTCCCACATGGATTAGTAATTCATCTTTTATTGCGGCTCTAACATCCAATCCCGAACTGCCTTTAGTTAAATAGGAAGGTAAGGGAATATCATTAAACTCATTGTTAAGTCTTTTTATCTTTATATAAATTTCTTTTATCATAATAATATCAAGTTACTTTCTGCTTAAATATTTTCATATAATAAATTTTACGTTCTTTTTTTTAACAGTCTTTTTTTTAGAAATGAAATTTCTTCTTTTCCTATTTTAAGTATACCTAACAATATAACAAATAATAGTAACATCAAAAATTTATTTCCCAAGTTCAAATGTCCACCGATTAATTGAGTATAATAAATTATACCAACTATAAATACAGAAAGAAAAATCTTTCCTATTTTGTCGTATTCATAATTTATTTTATAAAATTTTTGAGTAACCGCGAAATAACCTATAGCCATAACCAAATAACTAGCTAAAGTTGCAAATGCTGCTCCGGTTATTCCTATCAATGGAATCAAGAGAAAATTAAGAGCAATATTTACTATTGCACCAATAGAAGTAATAATCGGTACATAAATACTTTTTTCTTTAATGAAAATACCCGCGGAAAAAATTTGATACATACCGTTAAACATATATCCTAATAAAATGATTGGAACTATATTTAAACCGCTCCAATAAAGGGGATTAATAATTGCATGTCCCTGATAAATTGGAATTTGAACAATATTATCTATGAAAAGTGAAATAACTATTAAAATACCGGCTGCGATCAAAGTGAAATATGTAAGCACTTTTGAAAAAATTTCTTTTGCATTCTTTTCAGATGCATTTTGTAGAAAAAACGGTTGCCAAGCATATTGGAACATATTAACGAACAACATCATGAAAATACCAAGTTTGTAATTCGCATTGTAAATTCCACTTGTTCTCAAATCCGTTAAATACGTTAAGATTGGTCTATCTATTCCTTGAATTAACATTCCGGCCAAGCCGGCAGGAAAATAAGGTAGTCCAAATCTAAGCAATCTTTTTAACAGATTAATTTGAATTTTAAACTTCAGGCTTTTGATTATTGTAGGAGACAGTAAAAGAAAAGCGACAAATGAGGCTGCCAAATTACTTACAAATACTGCCTCTATTCCCCATTTCAATTTCAGAATCAGGAAAAGATTTAACGACACATTAACAATAATGTTGGTAAGCTTAAAAAATACGAACTTTTTGGCTTTCCTTTCTAAGCGAAGTTTTATAAAAGGAATCACACATAATGAATCGACAAAAAGTATTGAAGCGACCAAATAAATTAAATTATAATAACTAGCCGGTACAACGAGGGCGACATAAATTGGAGTCTTGAATAATATTATTGCGACGCTTATTATAAGTGATACTAAAAATACAGAAAGATAAGGAGTTGAAAACAAATCATTCTCGTCAACATTTTTAGACATCCCGGCAAACTTTAAATAAGCTGCATCCATACCGTATAATAAAAAGATGTTAAAGATCGCAATAAAAATATATAGATTACCGATAACCCCATATTCGGCTGGTAAAAAAACATTTGTATAAAACGGTACAAGTAAAAAAGTTAAAAATCTTCCAACCATTGTACTGATGCCGTAAACTGCAGTATCTTTAGTTAATTCTTTTAATTTATTAAACATAATGAATGCGTGTAGCCGGTCATTAGGAACCGGCTTTTATGTTCAAAGAAATATCTAGAGCTTTTACACTGTGAGTTAGCGCTCCTATCGAAATGTAATCAACCCCTGTTTCGGCGATATCCGTTACATTATCGATAGAAACATTACCGGAAGCTTCTATTTTACAACGACCATTAATTAGCTGTACCGATTCTTTCATTTTGCTTATTTGAAAATTATCCAACATAATTATATCCACGATACAATCAACGGCTTCTTTCACTTCTTCAATGTTTTTGGTTTCAACTTCTATTTTGTATGTAAGATTATTTTTCGTACGATAATTTTTACATAATGATACCGCCTTACTAATTGAACCGGCAACCGCTATATGATTGTCTTTGATTAAGAACATGTCATACAAGCCCATTCTATGATTAATATATCCACTTAATTTAACTGCAAGTTTATCTAAAATTCTCAAGCCGGGTGCAGTTTTACGGGTATCTACAATTTTTGCATTCGTGTGTTCAATTTTCTGTTGAATTATTTTTGTCATCGAAGCAATTCCACTCATACGTTGAAAAAAATTCAACGCCGTCCGCTCTACCGTTAATATTGACGCCGCTTTACCCTTAACGGAACAAACAATATCACCAGGCTTCACTTGACTACCATCCTTAAAATATTTAACAAACTCAATTTTAGGATCGACAAAGCGAAATACTTTTTCTACAATATCCAAACCGGCGATAATACCCCTATCTTTAATCAAAAAGTCTGCTTCACCAAAAGTATTTTCAGGTATAATTGCCAAGGTGGTTATATCACCTTTACCGATATCCTCCAATAAAGCGGCTTTTATTATCTCGTCTATTCTATCCTTCATGGTTTTTCAATAATATTTTTTCATAGCATTGACAAAAAAAGCAGGTGGTCGAACAACTTTTTTGGAATTCTTATCAATGAAAACATGAGTTGTGAAGCCCTCGGCCAAAAGATCGTTTGTTCTTTTTTGATAAACTCTATAATTTATTTTGATTTTAAAAGAAGGATATTCTTTAACTAGAGATTCAATAATCAACAGATCATCGTAATAAGCCGGTTTAATGTATTTAACGTAAGATTCAATTACCGGAAGTTGAAACCCATGATCTTCAATTGATCGATAAGTGAGGTTGTCTCCCCTTAACATTTCAGTTCTTCCGACTTCAAAATATTCAAAGTACTTGCCGTTATAAACAAATTGCATTTGATCCGTATCGGCATAACGTACACGAATTTCAGTTTTGTAAGATAACATAATAAATAATAATAATAGATTTTTAATTACAAATTTAGGAAAACGGGAGGTTATTAATTAAGATAAATTAAAAAATAATAAATTAGCTCGAGAAAGTCGGAACATTTAAATAAATATGAATGACAATTCATTCGTTAAATGAGCCCATCTTTCCAAATTTTTCTAATCGACCGTCTATTAACTTTTCCGGCTTAATTTTTATAAGATTAGATAGTTCTTCTTTGATGACAGCTTTTACAATTCTGGCAGCTTCCTGATGATCTTTATGCGCTCCGCCAAACGGTTCAGGGATTATCCTATCAATTAATTTTTGTTCCATAAGATCAGGAGCGGTAAGTTTTAATGCTTCGGCAGCTTGTTCCTTAAAATCCCAACTTCTCCAAAGAATGCTTGAACAAGATTCAGGACTAATAACGGAATACCAGCAATTTTCAAGCATTAAAATTCTATCACCCAAGCCAATTCCCAGTGCGCCGCCGCTGGCGCCTTCACCAATAATCACTACAATAATAGGCACTTTTAGTCTGCTCATTTCAAATAAATTACGTGCAATAGCTTCGGCTTGTCCTCTCTCCTCAGCTTCCAATCCGGGGAAAGCTCCCGGAGTATCAATCATCGTTATGATTGGTTTATTAAATTTTTCAGCCAATTTCATTAAGCGCAGCGCTTTCCGGTAACCCTCCGGATTAGGCATTCCAAAGTTTCTATAAACGTTTGATTTGGTATCGCGACCTTTTTGATGTCCTATAATCATTACTTTAAATTCATCAATTATACCCAACCCGCCGACAATTGCTTTATCATCTTTGAAGCTTCTATCTCCATGCAGCTCTATAAAATTATCTGTTATTAAATAGATATAGTCTAAAGTGTACGGTCTATCGGGGTGTCTGGCAAGTTGAACGCGCTGCCATCTAGTCAGATCTTTATAAATACTTTCTTTCAATCGATTAACTTTTTCTTCTATTTTAATTATTTCACTGCCGATATCCATTGTATCTGAAAATTTTTTCATTTCTTCAAGCTTAGCTTCCAGTTCTACTATCGGCTTTTCAAAATCTAAGATAGTTTTTGCCATTATTATACTCTACTATTCAACATTTTATTAAGAGTTTTGCCTAAGATTTCAAGGTCAAGCCAAATATTTTGATTTTTTGCATATAAAATATCTAATTTTTCTGCGTCGCCTCCTTCAATACTTTCGGTAAACCAAAAGCCTGTTAGTCCTTTTTTACCTAAATATAAATTCTCTTTTTCTGTAATATTTTTAGGACCGACAAAACTATATTGCCCTTTTAATATTAAAGGAACATTCAATATAAATTCTTCAAATTCTGTAGGCTTGCCTTTTAGTTTAACAAGTAAATATATAAAAGGATATATAAAAAACAAAACGGTTGTTGCCAATATATAATCGAATAATAATTTTGCAAATTTTAAAACCGAGCTGGAGATATTATATTTTATTTCAAAAAGTGGGATATCATCCAACAAAGATATAGTGGTTTTTCCAACTATAAAATCAAGATCACTACCAATTAATTTGAATTCAACATTTTCATTATGGCATCCGGCAACGATACTCATCATTTGATTATAAGAAAGTTCATCCGAGGAAAATATTACTTCATTAATTTTCTTATCAATAATCACCTTTTTTACATTTTCAATACTGCCGACAACTTCGAAATCTTCAATTTTTTGACCTATTTCCTTATTTGAATATCCGATAAATCCTATAACTGAATGAAAATCAGTTCTTTTAGTTTTTAATTTTTTAGCTATTTGAATAGCACTGGAATTTAATCCTACTATCAATGCTCGCTTACGAGTAAATTCATCGGTAGAGACACCCACCTTAAAAAATAACTTTAATACAATCCGCCAAAACGCCAGTATAATAAATAAAATTAAAAAAGTGATAATTACCGCAGCGCGGCTGTATGCGAACTGTTTAAAAAAGAAGGTTAATGAAGAAACTATAAAGAAACTTATAAATATTGCACCAAAGTTTCGTAATACCGATAAAAAATCTTTCTTATAAACGCCGGTTAATGAAGCTACCATCACATGAATAATAGCCGGTATTGTGAAAATAATCGGATAGCTAGACGAAGGAAAACCTTTCCAATGACCGAAGGTGCTGTAGATATCATTAGCTCCGATAATTGCCAAATCAAAAAATATAAAATCCAGAATAATAGAAATAATTATTAATTTTCTTCTGCCCAAGAATGCAAAAAATTTTCTGAATACGATGGCTCTACCCATTTGCTTGCCATCAGCATCTTTGACCAGGCTAGCGACAGCTTCGACGGGAAAAACGAGTCCATCGCGACAACGAAGTTGTCCTGAAATCATATTGGGGGCATTATCCGCGCTTAACGGCTCACTCTGATCAGCAATGCTCAATTGACGACTATCGGAATCGATA
>CBFDUR010000049.1:0-8709 GCA_965613005.1 uncultured Ignavibacteriales bacterium | reverse complement strand
GGCATTCGACGGCAACAATGTATTGTAACAGTACATCTCCCGTCCCATGAACGGAACAGAAATAAAACAACGATTATTAATCATTATTATACAAATTTAATGGTTGTTACGGATATTCCCGGCAGCAAAATAAATTCCAAAATCATAATTTGTGAAAATTCGTGAAATTCGTGTCTGTTTCTTTTGGCCGCTTCGCAATCGCCGGACAAAAGATTTTATGTAAATCTGCAAAAGTTTCTTTCGGTAATTCGTATCTTATCGTCGTGGAAAGATTAAATGGATTCGGAAAATTCTGACTCACTTCAAATCTTTTTGGAATGTTATCCCCCGCATCATCCACAGAAGTTACTCTATAAAGAGTCGGCTTTTCAATTAACCAATAAGTGTTTTTCCCTTTGTTTAAAACATTATTTAGCCCATTATTGTTCATTCAAAATTTTAATCACTTTCCGATGTAATCCTTTGGAAGAAGCAATAATACTCTCACCTTTTACAGGATCACCGCCCTGATAATCTGTAATTATGCCGCCTGCTCCATTGATAATTGGGATGATCGCCATTTTATCCCAATCAGACATAATGGGGTCTATCATAATATCTGCAAAACCTGTTGCCAATAAATAATAGCCGTAACAATCTCCCCAATTTCTATATAGTTTTACTTTTCTTATCAAAGTATTAAACTTATCCATATTTTGATATTTTTCTATATCCAAATGGTCAGTAGTAAGAAGTACCGCTTCGTCTAATATATTGCATTCTCTAATTTTTACAATGCTGCCGTTAAGTCGAGTTTCCTTATTGTCCCCGATTAAAAGCTCATTCAAAATTGGATGATTTACTACACCTAGTAGCGGTTTCCCATTTTTCAAAAACGCAATAAGAGTACCGAAACTTATTGCCCCACAAATAAAACTTTTAGTTCCGTCAATCGGGTCCAGTATCCATTGATATTCAGCTTTTTCATTATAAGCTCCGAGTTCTTCTCCAATTATACCGTGCTCAGGGTATTCGTCCATTATTGCTTCACGCATTGATTCTTCAGATTCTATATCCGCTATTGTAACCGGAGAGTTATCTGTTTTTATATCGATTGAAATACCGGCTCTAAAATAATTAGTGATGATACTACCACTTAGATCAGCTAAATGCTGCATAAATAATTTAATTTCTTCCAGTTCTTGCATTACTTTTCCTTATGTTAAATATCTAAATAAATATCTTTTATATTGACTGTCAAACTTAATAAAACAATTGATTTCCGAAAAACAGGGAATTCATTGAAATCAATAAATGGTTTGATAATCTGTCAAAGTCCAATAGTATTCCCCATAAAAAAGATATTTGCTTCAAAAGTGTTTTCCACTAGTGGAGCGAAAGTATTCTTGAATTTTTAAACAAATTATATATTCAAATTTTATAAATTGTAAACTCAGAATCCCTGATTCATAGTTTGAATACGACTTAAAAACGGTATATTTACAAATTTAGTTCGTTAATAAAAATGTTGTAATTTTGAGGCGAAATAATAACTTTAGGGGGTGGAATAGGATAACTTGATATAATACAAGAATAAATAGCTGTTATTTAGAAGTTGTAATTCGATAACTTATTTTATTCCACCCCTTAATTGATAATAAGTAGTAAAATAAACGGTTTTGAAAAATAATTGCGATACACTAGGGAAACCGAGACAGTGTAATTTACGATAAGCCGGCAGTACTGAGTAAAGAACAAAAATTATACAATACAAATAGCATGCTGTGTTGTAAGTAATTGAACATCAATGTTGCCACAGTTGGCGATCTAAACTCCTATATTGGATCGCCTCGCTAATATGCCGGGAAAGAATATCCTTCGAATTATCTAGATCGGCTATTGTTCTACTTACCTTCAATATTCTGTCGTATGCTCTTGCAGATAAACCAAGTTTCGTCATAGCCATTTTCAATAATTCCGATCCGGCAGAATCCAACTTGCAATATTGTCTAACCTCTTTCGAGCCCATATCTCCATTGTTAAAAATATATGGTATTCCGGAAAATCTTTTTATCTGAATCTCCCTGGCTTTGATAACTCTATCCCGGATGGTTGAAGACGATTCACTCTTAGTTTCATCGGAAAGCTCTTTATATTTGACGGCAGGAACTTCGATATGGATGTCTATTCTATCAAGTAAGGGTCCTGAAATTTTTGCCATATATCTCTGAATCTGAGGAGGTGCGCAGGTACATTCTTTATTAGGATCGGTAAAATATCCGCATGGGCAAGGATTCATTGCAGCAGCAAGCATAAAATTAGCGGGAAATTCTAAAGATAATTTTGACCTGCTAACGGTTACCCGGGAATTCTCTAACGGTTGTCGAAGTACTTCAAGTACATTCTTTTTAAACTCCGGGAGTTCGTCTAAAAATAAAACCCCATAGTGAGCAAAAGATACTTCACCCGGTTTGGGAAATGATCCACCACCGACAAGTGCAGCATCCGAAATCGTATGGTGTGGACTCCGGAAAGGCCTTTCTGTAATTAACGCTTGATCCTTTGGAATTATTCCTGCAACCGAATGAATTTTGGTAGTTTCAAGAGCTTCGTCAAAAGTCATTGGGGGCAATATTGTAGGAATTCTTTGAGCGAGCATCGTCTTTCCCGATCCGGGAGGACCAATCATTAATATATTATGAGCCCCTGCAGCCGCTACTTCTAATGCACGTTTAACATTTTCTTGTCCCTTTACATCCGAAAAATTGAGATGATAAATATTTACATTGGAAAAAATATCCTCTTTATTAGTAACAATTTTTTCTTTTCCGTTTTGTGTATTCAAGAAATCAATTACATCTTCCAAATTATCTATTCCATAAACATCAATCCCATTTACAATAGAAGCTTCTTTTGCCGATTCAGATGGTAAAATAATACGTTTTAACTTCTTCCGTTTTGCTTCAACCGTAATTGGTAACACACCTTTTATAGAGCGGAGTTTCCCATTAAGTGAAAGTTCACCCAAGAACAACGAATCTTCTAAAAGTCTATCATCGATCTTTCCAACGGCAGCTAATAATCCGATGGCAATGGGTAAATCAAATGAGCTACCCTCTTTTTTAATATCTGCCGGTGCAAGATTTACTGTAATTTTTCGTTTAGGAAAATCGAACCTGCTGTTTTTTATTGCGGCTGTTACTCTCTCCCGGCTCTCCTTAACTGCATTGTCGGGTAAACCTACAATAGTGAACGAAGGTATTTGCTTTTCTACATTAGTCTCTACTTCAATTAGATAAGCGTCTATTCCTACAGTGGCACTTGAATAAATTTTGGAAAGCATTTTAATCTTATAGTATTTGTTACAAGCTTCATAAAGATAATAAAAATTTAAGGAAATTTATTTGTATTTCTCATGTTTTTCTGAAAAAAATTTTTAATAATTAAGTCAAGTCTGAAATTTTTATTGATATAATTTATATCCTCTTATTAAGTAGGAAACAAGTGCCCTAAATCTTTGCTATAATATCGAATTACCGATAAAATATAAATATTAACCCTACAACGCAACTTAGTTTTTTTATCATTCTTAGCATCCAAAAGATGTGAAAATTCTTTCGTTTTTGGGACAAAATCTAAAATTAAAAAATAAAATTTTCCCTTTTCATTCTTCAGAATGGCTATTTTGCGTAGTAAGGTTAATGTTTCTGCAAAATTTTTATACAATCAAGGATTATTTAACTGCTCAGCACAATCATTATTTTGTGAAAATCATTTTTTTAATTTCGGTATAAGTTGGAGTTGATACTTTGTACAGGTAAACCCCCGACGGCAGATCCGAAGCATCAAATGAAAATCGATGCATACCTCTACCCAAGTGACCTTCAAATAATCGATCAATTTCTTTCCCTTCAAGATTATAAATAGTAATCTTTACATTGGAATCCTGTAGTAAATCGATGTTAATACTTGTTTTCGGATTAAATGGATTTGGATAATTCTGTCCCAATATAAACGGCCGTATTTTGCCCTGCCCCACTTTTAACGAAGAAGAATAAACTATTGAACCGTCTAAGTTTACTTGTTTAACTCTATAAAAAACCACATCCGAATTTTTGTTTTTACTATCTAAATATGAATAATCTTTTGATATGGAAGTATCGGCGTAAAAAGTAAAGATATCAATAAATTTTGATTTGTTTGTAGATTTTTGAAGGACATATTCATACGCCTGCTTATAATCCCCTCCCTTCCATTCAAGTTCATAAGAGTTGCCTAATATGCTTATATTTATTTCGGGTGCTCTGGTAAAAATCGGGGCATCTGATTTTACCAATTTTGTATCGCTAGAAAAAATATTTAACTTCGCAATTTGGGAAGCAACTTCGTCAAGATGATCAAAATTGAGCTGGGCTAAAACAGTAGAGCTGTCAGCTCTGAAATTTCTATAGTTCTTATTCCGGAAAGAAACATCTATCGAATTATGCAAATCTATGAATCGCAAGAGATCAATTTGAAACGCTCTCCCTTGATTCATATCACCAAATTCAAGTTCTAAATTATCAAGTGAAGTTAAGTCCTTTAATCTATTTTTAGAAATCAATTGCCCGTTACAGTAAAAATAAGTTTCATGCTTTTTATAAGAAAACAAAATTGAAATATGATACCATGATTTATTGCTCATGAAAACAGGATAAAGATAATCTTGCCGGGAATAATTGGAAGTAACTGATAGAGTTTGAAATGAAGAAGTAAAAAATTTAAATAATTCAGTTGAGTTGATTTTATTTTTTACCGTCAATATTTCCGTTCCCTGTTTATTTAGTTTAACCCAAAATTCTACTAATAGATTATTAGAGGAAAAATTATTAAGCGGTATCTGAAAAATAGAATATTTTTCAATTAAGAGAGATTTGCCGGCATTTTTATTGGGTGAGTAAAATTTTAACGGCGCCTCCAATAATTGATTTGTCAAACTTTCATAACGCGTCACCGCATTATTAGACAAATAACCCAATACCGAATCCGCTTTCATATAGATTCCGTAAAATCGTAAATTAGCTGAAAGTTTATCATCAGAATAGAAATTCATCAGAATTTGGAAATAAGTACCGGATGATATAGAAGTATCGGACAAATCTATTATCGTTTTATATGCAGGAACATTTAGATTCGTCATAATTGTAGAAGTAAAATTAAGTTTTAGATTCTCGGATATATTATTAAGATTTATCGTATTTAAGGAAATCCCATCGGCCGGAATAATATAAAATATTAATCTACCGGCAGCAGAATAAGGATTTGAGGTAATTAAAGATATATCGAAAGATGAATGTATTGGAATATATTTCGGGTATTCCAGCTTATAGTTATCCTGACTATTGTAAGGAATTGCAAAACAATTAACCGATAATAATAAAATGAATAATATTATTAAGTTTTTAAGCATAGGACTCGCAAAATATGGACAAAAAGCTTATCTCACAAGAATGCGGTACATCTAAAAGGTTATTTCCAAGTTTTCGAATTGTAAATATTATCTAAATTAAGCGGTTTTTGATTGCCATTGCGAGGAGCGTAAGCAACACGGCAATTTTATAAAAGATTGCCTACATTTGAAGGGTTTCGAACCCTCTAAGCTCCTGCAATGATAAAGTTTTATTAAACTTACATTAACTCTCGCTCAATTTAGATATTAAAAAAATAAAAGCTTCTTCACAAGAGAAATACCTTTTAGAGGAGTCTCAAGAATTATTTATAACTTCTTAGAAATTCAATCCTATCTGTTAGCCGGCTAATGGGAGTTAAGAGTTTATCTTTCCCATAGAAAGCATCTTCTCGGTTGGCAAATGCCATCTCATAATCTTTACTCATTACAATCGCTTCTTCGGGGCATACATCTTCGCAGAAACCACAAAAGATACATCTTAACATATTGATTTCAAATTTTTCCGGATATCTTTCTTTTTCCCGTTCCGTTTCCGCTGCTTGAACTTCAATTGCTAAAGCAGGACAAACTCTAGCACATAAACCACAAGCAACACATCTCTCTTCACCGTTTTCTTCCAGCACCAATACAGGTCTGCCTCTATAAGAAGCCGGCGGAATAAATTTCTCTTCCGGATATTTCATTGTAAACTTGGGTTTCAGCATATTTTTTAAAGTAAGCGATAACCCTTTTACAATTTCAGGTATATATATCTTCTCTAATAATGTTAAATCCTTTTCTCTTTTTTTAACAGCCATCAAAACTCCATATAATATATTTTATTTATAAACGATATTCCTTATAATAACTAATTTCTTTTATAAAGATTATCCAAATATTCAGATAAAATTTGTGATTAATTCTACGGTTTTTATAATTTAAAAACCATAACCAAGAAAGCAACCCAAATTAAATTCAAAAGAGACAGAGGAAACATCACTTTCCATCCCAAATTCATTAATTGATCATACCTGAACCTAGGGAGAGTCCATCTTATCCAAATAAAGAGAAATAATAATGCAGCAATTTTTGTACAAAATGTGAGTATGGAAATTATAACGTATAATGCTGTCGATAGACCGAATGTATTAAGATATGGGAATTGCCATCCACCCAAATAAAGTGTAACTATCATTGCACTTGCAATAATCATATTAGCATATTCGGCTAAGTAGAAAGCCGCGAATTTCATTCCGCTATATTCAGTATGAAATCCACCTACTAGTTCCGGCTCGGCTTCGGGCAAATCAAAAGGCAGCCTGTTTGTTTCGGCAAATGCGGAAACGAGGAATGTAATAAATCCGATCGGCTGTAAGATTGCATTCCACATCCATCCGGATTGAGCCTGAATAATTGCAACCGGTCTTAAAGAACCGGCTAATAATAAAACTCCTCCAACCGAAAAGCCCATTGAAACTTCATAAGAAATCATTTGAGCAGAAGCACGAATACCTCCCAAGAGTGAATATTTACTGCCTGACGACCAGCCCGCCAGAGTTATAGCATATACACCCAATGATGTTAATGCAAGCACATATAAAATTCCTATATTTATATCGGCAACAACGAGTGGAACTTTGAAGCCGAAAACCGTAACACTTGGACCAAATGGGATAACTGCATAAGTGGTAAAAGCTACAAATAAAGCAATAACCGGAGCGAGCGTATGAATTTTTTTGTCGGCAATTTCCGGTACAATATCTTCCTTTAAAAGAAGTTTTAGCACATCTGCAAAAGGCTGTAATAGACCTTCCCATCCAACTCTATTAGGTCCAAGTCTGTTTTGAGCCCATGCACTAATTCTTCGCTCAAAGTAAACGAGATAAGATACCGTTAAAAGCATTACCGTAAGTACAATAACAATCTTAACAAGGCTAAAAAGTATTATTTGTAATAAATTCATTTAATTTAAGACTCCATTTCCAATTATACCGGTTCTTCTACTTTAACATTTAGATTTATTCCCATCTCACCAATATCGTCATAATTTAATCCTTTAAAAATATCTATTGATTTACTCATACCTATAAAAACATCTTCAGCTAAATTAAATTTGGTTTTGTAACCCATCGCAAAAGATAAAATATTTATAATTTTCCAGGTCGAACGGGCATCGCGTTTATTACCTCTTGCCCATCTGTCAAATTGGGTTCCAAACTTATCAAGACGACTCATCGCCAAGCCGTCCAGCGCTCTGTCTATTTCAACTGTAGCAACGGCAGGCCTTAAGCGTTGTATTCTACCTTGAAAGTTTACAAATGTCCCGTTCTTTTCAGCATAAGTTGCAGCAGGGAATAAATAATCCGCCAGTGCAGTTGTCTTATTAAAATTAGTAGAATGAACAATTAAAAGATCTAACTTCGATAATAAATTTTCCAACTCAGGATTAATGTCTACAATATCATCTTCAATTATATAAAGAGCTTTAATCTCCCCCTTTTTTATTCCTTTGAAAATACCTTCTAAATTGAGACCGTCTTTTTGAGGAACAACTCCGACTAGTTCTGCGCCTAAACTATTAGGTGTTACATCAGATTTTCTTAAAATATCATCACCGAAGGAAGGATCGACAAACCTCATAAAATCAATATTTTTTGTTCCGATAACCGACTTAGCGAATTTAGCCAGCATATAATTATCTTCACAAGTTGCATACGCCGAGCCGATAAAAGCTATTTCTTGCTTCGAAAAAGATTTTAATTCAGAAATTGCAGCAGCAACGGCTTCATCCCAACTGGTTTTAACAAGCTCACCTTCTCTTCTTAAAAAAGGTCCATCAACTCGATCCTCAGAATTAATAAATTTATAATTATTTATTCTCCCGATATCACACATCCAATAGTTGTTTACTTCATCATTCTGCCGGGGAATCAATCTTAAAACCTCATTATTTCTAACCCATATTTCCATATTACATCCGCGGGCACAACCGTAGCAAATTGATTTTGTAGCAGACATATCCCATACCCTTGCTCTGAATCGAAAATCGCGGCTTGTTAATGCACCAACCGGACAAATATCAACCGTATTTAACGAATACGGATTATCCAATTCTTCGCCTGGGTATGTAACTATTGTTACTCTATCGCCTCGTTTTATAAAAGTCAGTTCAGGGTCTTTGGCAATTTCATCACAGAATCGGATACATCTCGAACAAGAGATGCAACGATCACCGTCAAACATTACATAAGGACCTAGCAGAACTCTTTTATCTTTATGAGTTTTTTCTTCGGTAAATCTGC
>CBFDUR010000048.1:0-8713 GCA_965613005.1 uncultured Ignavibacteriales bacterium | reverse complement strand
GTGTGATGAAAACACAACTGCCTTATGAATCGGAATTGTTGCAGCTTCAAGAAAATGATGTTATTATTTTGTTTACCGACGGTATTACCGAAGCAAAAAATATAAACGATAATGAATTCTCGGATGAAAGATTGGAAAAACTGGCTAATAGTTTATCATCTCGTTCAGCAAATGGGATACTTGTTAATATTCAAAATGAAATAAAAAATTTTACTAAAGGTACTTTACAATCGGATGATATTACTTTGGTTGTCCTGAAAGTTAAATGAAGTTTATTCTTCTAACGGAAAATTCTTTTTGACTATTCTTTTATGAGCGAGGCATCATATTACTTTTTGAAATTACTTTTCATATAACATTTATAAAACATGATTATTGCCTTTATCGTTATTACATTAACATTATTTATCTGCACTGATTTGATTATTGCTTATTCCTTAATGAAACTTTTCAGCCGGCCGTACTCAACAAACAAAGGAATAAAAATATCAATAATTATAGCCGCTAAAAATGAAGAGAATAATATTGCCGCTCTCATAGAATCGCTGAAAAATCAAGATTATCCCGTTGAAAATTTTGAGGTCGTAATCATCGATGATAATTCCACTGATGATACATTGAATAAAACGCAGAGGTTAATCGGCGGTTTAAATAATTTCAGTGTTAGGAAAATAATCGATAAAGAGTTTAGCGGTAAGAGAGGTGCATTGGATATTGGTATAAAAAAATCAAAATTTCCATATTTAATGATAACCGATGCCGATTGTAAACTGAAGTCAAGTTGGTTAAGTCTTTTTGCAGGTAAATTTATTGAAGGATATGACTTCGTTTTCGGAATGGCGCCATATTTTAATAATGGATCATTAGTAAGTAATATTGCCTGTTTTGAAAATTTACGTTCTTCAATTTTAACATTTGCAGCAACAAATTTGGGAATACCGTATTCCGCATCCGCCCGAAGTCTGGGATTTAAAAAAGAATCGTTTATGAAAGTAGATGGATATTTAAACACTACCCAAACTTTAAGCGGAGATGATGACCTTTTATTGAGAGAAGCAATAAAAAGTAAGTTGAGAATAGGAACTGTAACTAATTCAAATGCGTATGCCTACTCACAACCCAAAGTTAATTTTAAAGATTATATTCATCAAAAGGCGAGGCATACTTCAACATCATTTTATTATTTATTCAAACAAAAACTTATTCTAAGTTTCTGGTATATATTAAATCTGTTTTTACTTTTTTCCATATTTCTTGTATTTATCAATAAATTATTCCTTTTACTATTTATTACGAAGTTGATTACCGATGTGGTATTAGTTCAATACTCAAAGAAAAAATTCGGATATAAATTTAAGTTAGCGGAAATTATTTATCTTCAAGTTTTTTATGAAATGTTAATAATAATAAATTTCTTTACGGCAAAATTTATGAAGGTGGAATGGAAATAGGAACTCAAGAATCATGGCTGGACAAGGATCATCCGAATTATGAAAGATGGAAAAACTCTCGTAAGTTAGCCGAAGAGAGAGGTGATTTTGTTAAATCCGTGATTCAAAGATATATTAATTGTGAAGGATTACGAATTTTAGATTTAGGTTCGGGTGAAGGTGGTACTGCAGCGATTTTATCAAAAAATAATTTTGCAATTAGTTTGGATATTAGTTTAATTAGATTAAAAAGACAAACAAGATTTAATAGTAATATTTTCAAAATTAACGGAGATGCTCTTGACCCACCCTTTATTGAAGGTTCTTTCGATTTGATAATCTTACAAGATGTAATCGAGCATCTTAATACAAACAAAGAGATAATATTGTCATTATATAAATTATTAAACGATAAGGGATTCGTATATTTGAGCACTCCGAATAAATATTCGATCTTCAATTTTATCGCAGATCCTCATTGGGGGTTACCGTTTGTTGCAATCTTAAAAAGAGAGTCAATTAAAAAATATTTTCTTAAATTTTTCAGGAAAAATGATTATACTCGAATCGATATTGCTCAATTACTTTCTTTAAAACAATTAACAGAATTATTTAACGGTAAATTCGAATGGTATCTTAATACTAAATATTCGGTGGAACAGTTATTTAACGGTAACAATGGTATAATATGGAGTAGTTTTCATCAAGTATTATTGAAAATTATGAAAAAATTAAAGTTGCAAAGATTTATTCTGAAGATAGCCGGTGATGGGAAGGGGATAATAAATAATTATTTTAATCCGACATTTTATTTTGTTTTGAAGAAAATTTGACAATGACAAAAGCATGTTTAAATTAGAGAAATCAATAATAATAAAACATTAGCATTAGGGCAGGAATCATTATGAACAGTATAATAGTGTTAGGTGCCGGAATGGTTGGAAGAACAATCGCAATTGATCTCCATTCTCGGTTTGACGTTACAGTAGTTGATATAAATCATAAACATTTGGAAATATTATCTAAGAATTATTCTATAAAAACCGTACATGGGAATCTTTCATCCGAAGAATTCATTAAAAAAATAGTAAAAAATTATGATCTGGTTATTGATGCGGTTCCAGGTTTTATGGGTTTTAATACTTTAAAAGCTGTCATTGAGAGCGGGAAAAATATTGTTGATATATCTTTTTTCAGTGAAGAACCTTCAGAATTGGAAGAACTGGCAATACAAAAAAACGTAATTGCAATTATTGATTGTGGAGTTGCACCGGGTTTGAGCAATATAATTATTGGCTATCACAATAAAATTATGAAGATAAATTCATTTGAAATTCTTGTAGGCGGCTTGCCGGTTAAAAGAACTTTACCGTTTCAATATAAAGCGCCGTTCTCGCCGGTTGATGTGATTGAAGAATATATTCGCCCCGCCAGACTTGTAGAAAACGGAAAGATAGTTACAAAACCAGCCCTCACTGATGCCGAATTAATTAATATTGATCCGGTCGGCACTTTAGAAGCTTTTAATACAGATGGTTTGAGAACGCTGTTACATACGATGAAAATTCCAAACATGAAAGAAAAAACTCTCAGATATCCCGGGCATAGAGAATATATCAAAGTTCTTAAGGATACCGGTTTTTTCGATCAAAATTCAATTGAAATAAATGGGGTACAAATTAAACCCATAGAACTTTCATCTAAATTGCTGTTCAATGAATGGAAACTTGAAAACGATGAGCAAGAATTTACCGTTATGCGGATTGTTTTAGAGGGGGAGGAAAATGACCAATATAAAAAATATGAATACATTCTCTTTGATAAGTCAGATGAAAAAAATAAAATATCTTCTATGGCTCGCACGACAGGTTTCACTTGTACAGCCGTTGCAAAGTTAATCTTATTTAAACATTATTTATCTAAAGGCATTTCTTATCCTGAATTTATCGGAGCCTATAATAATTGTTTTGACCTGCTGATTAAGGATCTAAAAGAGCATAATATTTCTATTAATAAGAAAGTATTTTATCAATAATGTATATCTAAAAAGATCATTTTTAAGTTTTCTAATTTCGAATATAAAAATCGAAGTTTTTTCACAAAAAAACCTTTTTAGAGGAAACTCATAAATAGGTTCGCTAAAAAACAAATACTTTTATTTCTATTTCCTTTGAAGTGGATAGGTTTTAAAATTACAGATATTCAAATTTTTGATTTCAAATAAAATCAGGCTTAACAATAAAAATTTATTGGAGAAAATCCGTACTTAAAAACCGGTAGCTTCATTCCGTTAATTCTGAACCGATCATGCAAAACCAGGCTATTGGCTTCAGTTGGTTTTGATAAATAATTCAAGTTAGTAGTGTTTCTATAAAATAATGGTTGTTTAAAATTAGAAATTTCGTCGATATAGAAGTAACATTTCAACAATAATATAAATTGTTTTCTGAAAATCAATCCATTGTCAATGAATATCGTTGCTTGTCCTTTTGCAAAAACATTATTCATTTTAGAAAATAATAAATCTTTTTTTAGGAAAAATGAATATTGTAGGGATAAATCTGATAAATAATCTATAAGAAAATACAAGAAAGAAACTTTATGCTGGAAAAATACAAAGCAAGGAAATTAAAAAAAGACTTAAAACTAATAGATGTTTATGCAATAGCTACGGGAACTACATTAAGTGCGGGATTTTTCTTATTACCCGGTTTAGCTGCTATTTCGGCAGGGCCTGCATTAGTGTTGGCATACATTCTGGCAGCAGTACCCTTAATCCCGGCAATGTTCAGTATAATTGAATTAGCCACGGCAATGCCGAAGGCGGGAGGAGTGTATTATTTTCTTGATAGAACTCTCGGTCCGCTAATGGGTACAATAGGCGGTATCGGAACATGGCTTGCTTTAATCCTTAAAGTGGCTTTGATTTCCCACCACGTTTTTCGAACTAATAATATCAGTTAAATCAATGCGGTAGCGCTGATTTGAAGCTGGTAATTATTTAGCGGAATATCAATTGTTCCGCTGGCAATATCAATAGCGCTTATCATAGGTCTTCTTAATTTATTTTCCGTTAAAGGATCCGGAAAGTTCCAAGTGTTTCTCGTAATTTCGCTGCTGATAATATTAATGGGTTTTTTATGGGATGGATTGCCGAGAATAAATATTTCAAATTTCCAAGGTCTGTTCAATCCGGGATTTTCGGCAATTTTTTCAACTACCGGTCTTGTTTACATCAGTTATGTAGGAGTTACAAAAGTAGCCAGTCTGGCGGAAGAAGTAAAAGACCCTGAGAAAAATCTTCCGCTGGGATTATTCCTTTCATTAGGTACTGCATTTATAATTTATTTATTGGGAACTGTGGTTATGGTGGGAATTGTTCCCATGGATCAATTAAAGGGTGATTTAACTCCCGTTGCTTCCGCGGCAAAAAATTTACTTGGTAATTACGGTGTTGTTTTAATAACTATTGCGGCTTTATTGTCCTTTATTTCCGTAGCAAATGCCGGAACCATGAGTGCTTCCCGCTACCCGTTTGCAATGAGTCGTGATTATATTATGCCTCGCTATTTACAAAAATTGAATAAAAAAGGCATACCGTTCATTTCCGTAATTATTACAGTAATCTTGATTATACTCATTTTGTTGTTTCTTGATCCTATGAAGATTGCTAAGCTGGCGAGCGTTTTTCAATTGTTAATGTTTGCCTTTATAAATCTTGCCGTTATTGTGATGCGTGAGAGTCATATAGTGTCGTATGACCCCGGTTATCGTTCTCCGTTTTATCCCTGGATGCAAATAATAGGCATACTTTCCGGTTTCTTTTTAATTTTTGAAATGGGCTGGGTGTCAATATCTTTCTCCGGCGGATTAATAATTATTAGTATTATATGGTATCTTTATTTTGCAAAAAATAAAATAGAAAGGACCGGAGCTATATACCATGTATTTGAAAGGCTCGGTCAATTCCGTTATCATGCACTTGATAGTGAACTGCGCGGTATATTAAAGGAAAAAGGATTAAGAAAGGAAGACCCTTTTGATGAAATAGTTGCCAGAAGTTTTGTTATTGTACTAAAAGAAAAAACAGAATTCGAGGTTGTTGCGGATTTGGCTTCCCAATGGCTGACGAAGTTGACTCCTTTCGCTGCAGAAGAAATAAAAAAACAATTTATGGATGGTACTAAAATAGGAATGACTCCCGTTACTCATGATATTGCTTTACCTCATTTAAAAATTGCAGGGCTAAAGCAACCTGAAATGGTTTTGGTAAAGTCCGATGCCGGTGTTCATATCATGGTTAACGGTCCGCTAACTAATCATCTTGATGAAGAATTTATTGTACATGCCGTCTTCTTTCTAATTAGTCCCGAAGAAAGTTCTACCCAACATTTGCGGATTTTAGCACAGATAGCCGAACGGGTAGATGAGGAAGAATTTACCGGAGATTGGAAGAAAGCTAAAGACGAACAAGAGATTAAAGAGACTTTGCTTCACAATGAACAGTTTCTCTCTTTAATAATTAAAGATGGAAATTCAACTTCTAATTTGATTGGTGTTGCACTTAAGGATTTTAAATTACCCGGAGGATGCTTGATTGCAATACTACGCAGAGGTGATAAGGTAATAGTTCCAAATGGCAGTACAATTTTGCGCGCGAACGATAGACTAACAATAATAGGCGAACCAAAAGGATTAAGTGCCATCAGAAAACGTTATTTTACATAGTATGAAATTTTTTATTAAATATATGAAGGGTTGATTATCCTGTAATATTTAAAGTTATATTCGATAGTCAATTAAATTAAATTTAAAACTGTTATGAAAAAAAACAAAGCCGGTTACGTTGTAATACTAGGGAAACCGAATGCAGGTAAATCGACCCTTATAAATGTCTTGTTAGGGCAAAAACTTTCGATTGTTACCAGTAAGCCCCAAACAACACGTAAAAGAATATTAGGAATTCTTTCTGAAGAAGATTACCAAATAATTTTTCTTGATACACCGGGGATAATATCTCCTGTTTACCTCCTTCAGAAAAAAATGATGGAAATGGTTGAGCAGTCTGTCGGAGATTCCGATTTGATTTTATTGATCATCGATGTAGCCTCTGATCCGGGCGGGGATAAAACTCTAAATGATGATTACATCTATAAAATGGTGGTTAAATCGAAAAAACCGAAAATTCTTTTATTAAATAAGGTGGACTTATCGAGTCAGGAACATATAAATCTGTTGCTGTCAAAATTTGGAGCTGAAAAAGAATTTTTATCGGTAATACCAATCTCGGCTTCATTAAGCTACAATATGAATTCAGTGCTCGCTGCAATTATAGAAAATTTACCTGAACACGAAAAATATTATCCCGACGATGTTGTGGCGGATGAAAGCGAGAGATTTTTTGTATCGGAAATAATACGTGAAAAGATATTCGAATTTTATAAAGAAGAAATTCCGTATAGTTGTGAAGTGATAATTGCAGATTTTAAAGAAAGGGAAAAAGGAAAAGATTTTATCCGGGCTGAAATAATTGTCGAGAAAGAAAGTCAAAAGGGAATTATAATCGGAAAGCATGGTGTGGCTTTGAAAAAAGTAGGACAAGAAGCAAGATATGCGGTTGAGAAGTTTTTAGAAAGACCGGTATTCCTTGATTTGAGGGTAAAAGTCAGGAAAAAATGGCGTTCCAACGAAAACATGCTCAAGTTCTTTGGATATTCTAAAGATAATTAATTAGTTTGATTGAAGGGGTAAATTTAACCTAAATTGAGCGAGTGTTAATGTAAGCTTTAGGGAGTGGAATAATATACGTTATATATTTATTAAATATTTAGGGGGTGAGATAAGTTGTTCTATCCAACCCCCTAAAGTTATTCTATTCCACTCCCTAAGCGGAAGATTTCTCAGCCGCTTTCACATTAGGACGGACTCATTCATTGAAAGTGATTAAAGATGGATCATAATCTTCAACTTTTTTGTAACCAAGTAGATTAAGGATAGTTGAAGTAATATTCGTAAGTCCGGGGGTTTTTATATTTGCCATTTTATATTCGCCGTTATAAGCCGGATCATAAATAATAAACGGTACCGGATTCAAAGTATGTGAAGTCTTGGGAGTTTTTTTACCGTCCTTTATAGTGAACATTTCGTCCGAGTTACCGTGATCAGCGGTGATTAATGCAATTCCTTCCAACTCATTGATTACTTTTAACAATTCTCCTACATAATGATCAACAGTTTCAACGGCTATAATAGCAGCCTCCATATTTCCCGTATGTCCTACCATATCACCGTTGGCAAAATTCAATCTTCCAAATTTATATTTACCGGATTTTAATAGCTCTATCGATTTATCTGCAATTTCTTTTGCTTTCATTTTAGGAGCCTTATCAAATTCAATTTTGTCAGATGGAATTTCAACATAAGTTTCCAAATTCTTATTAACATAGCCGGATTTATTACCATTCCAAAAATAAGTTACATGACCGAACTTTTGAGTTTCGGAAATAGCAAATGATATAACTCCCATTGCACAAAGATATTCACTGATAGTTCTATCAATTGCAGGAGGTTGAACTAAGTAATGCTTTGGGATATGCATATCACCGTCGTATTCCATCATACCGGCGTAATAGACATTAGGATATTCAACTCTGTCGAATTTATCAAAATTCTCTTCCTCGAATGCTTTGGAAATTTCTATTGCTCTGTCTCCTCTAAAATTGAAAAATACCACAGCGTCATTATCTTGAATTTTTCCAACAGGATTATCATTGGAATCTACAATAACGAAAGGGTCGAGATACTGATCAATAATATTTTCATCTTCATCATACATAGTTTTTATTGCATTTTCCGCAGATGAAAATTTTCTGCCTATTCCTCTAACGTGAGCATCCCAGCCTCTTTTAACTATTTCCCAATCGGCATTGTACCTATCCATAGTAACTTTCATTCGTCCTCCACCTGAGGCAATTTTGTAATTAAATCCGTTTTCAACTGAAATTTTATTTAGCAGCCCGGTTGTCGGTTTTATATAATTTAAAGCCGTTCTACCGGGAACATCCCTACCGTCCAGCAGAATATGTACACGCACATTTTTAATACCTTCTTCAGCGCATTTGTTAATTAGAGCGAAAAGATGATTAATATGTGAATGCACATTTCCGTCGGAAAGTAATCCTATAAAATGAACCGTTCCGCCGTTCTTACCTTTTTTCAAAACATTTTGCCAAACCGCGGAATTAAAAATATCACTTGAATTGATTGATTTATTAACTAGTTTG
>CBFDUR010000047.1:0-8736 GCA_965613005.1 uncultured Ignavibacteriales bacterium | reverse complement strand
TCCGGTGTATCGCAATTATATTTCAAAATCATTCATTTTACTACCTATTAGCAATGGTTCTATTCTAATTTTATCCGTGCTTCATTTGTCGGTAGGTCTTTTGTGAATACCAAAATACAGATAGATTTATTATGGTATAAGGGAATTCCTTTTTTGCTCAATATGAAGGAAAAGATGCAAGTGCCGTTTCGAAGGAACTGAATGATTGAAAAATTACCAGGATAAATTAAAATATTCACTCCAATCAAAATGACATAAAAAATTAAGTTATCGGGGGCTTTTAACAAATAATTTTATAAAATGTTTAAAGAGGAAAGACCTGTCGACTGAGGGAGCATCCGACAGGTCTTTGTAACTAATAATGGAGGGAGTGCTATGCTTAAAACTATTTTCTATTTTCACCCTATAAGTATCAAATTATGTGCCATTAAAAAAACTTAGAAAATTAACCGTTTCACAAGATTTAATTTGAGAAAGTTAAAATAACCGGTAAAAATTACATGTAAGAAGTGATTATTACGTGTCAGGTTTGCTTCAAAGCCATTGTAATATTTTATGAATCCGGGCTATTAAAGTCATTCTCCGGTAAATTAGGAACGGTCATCTGAAAGAACTTGAAAATCTGATAAATTTCAAATTTTGTAATAATGAAACTGCGAGTGTTTTGGTTTTTTAAACAAACCAATTAATTTATATTAATGTTTGTAACTAATTGGGTTAGAAGGTATGCTACCGGACTTTGAAGTAAAGCCCGGTAGTTAATTTTGGGGAGATATATGCTTAAAACTATTTTCTATTTTCATCTCTTATATATCAATTTATATGCCAAAGTTAAAATTGTTGAAAACAGCTTCTACGAACATTGCCCTGCATCTCATAATAATAAATTTTTTTTAGTTTAATTATTATGAGACAATTTTATTACTTTTTGTATTATAAATTTTATTATTTCTTAGGAGTCAATAAATGTTGGATTTTGAAATTGATGTACAGGTAGATCTAGAAAAAGAAATTATCAGATTAAAAAAAGAACTTAATGCAGTTATATTAGCGCACTATTATCAAGAATCCGAAATACAAGATATTGCAGATTTTGTCGGTGATAGCTTAGAGTTAGCCAGAAAAGCAAAAGCTACTGATGCGGATGTAATAGTTTTTGCCGGAGTCCATTTTATGGTTGAGACGGCTAAAATATTAAATCCGAATAAACTTGTTTTACTACCGGATCTTGAAGCCGGTTGTTCTTTGGCAGATAGTTGTCCGGCGCCTCTTTTTAAAAACTTCAGGAAAAAACATCCTGATCATTTGGCAATTACTTATATAAATTGTTCGGCTGCAGTTAAATCATTGAGCGATATAATATGTACTTCAAGCAATGCCGAAAAAATAATTAATCAAATTCCTGAAGAACAGCCCATATTATTTTCCCCGGATAGAAATCTCGGTAAATATTTAATAAAAAAAACCGGTAGAGATATGCTGCTTTGGGAAGGTACATGTATAGTGCATGAAACCTTTAGCGAAAGAAAAATAATCGATCTGCTGGTTCAATATCCCGGTAGTAAAATTATTGCTCATCCCGAATGCGAAGATGTAATTCTGAACAGTGCAGATTTTATTGGATCAACCAGCAAGCTTTTAAAGTTTGTGCGGGAAGATGATTCGAGTAGTTATATAGTTGCAACTGAAGTAGGAATTATTCATCAAATGCAAAAAATTATGCCTGACAAGTACTTTATTCCAGCCCCACCTGACAAAAATTGTAGTTGTAATGAATGCCCGTATATGAAACTAAGTACAATGGAGAAATTGTTTTTTTGTATGAAAAATAAAGAGCCGCAGATAACTTTAGAGCCTAACTTGATGAAGCTTGCCTTAAAACCGATTGAACGGATGCTGGCGATGAGCTGATTTGCCGGACAATAAATCGATATGAAAATTTAAGCAACAAAGAATTAGATATATTTATCGAGAGTGATTTTAAAAGTTGTACCTTCATCCGGTACTGAGCTTTTCACAAATATTTTCCCCTTGTGATATCCTTCAATTATCCTTTTCGAAAGACTCAGGCCTAAACCCCATCCCCTTCTTTTTGTGCTGTAACCTGGGCGAAAGACATCTTTGCGCCTTTTTATATCAATTCCTTTCCCATTATCCGAGATTTCTATTTCAACAGTTTTTTTACCGGCAGAAACATTTATATATATTTTCCCATTTTTATGATTTATTGCATCGAGTGCATTCTTAATTAAATTTTCTATAACCCATTCAAAAAGCTCAGAATTTAATTTTACTTTTGATTTTTGATCTCCATTGAGTGTTAATTCAACACCCTTTCCCAATTGTGGTAGCCTTCTTTGAAAATATTCAACTACATTTTTAATTACATTATAAACTATGTATGGTTTTAATTCTGGTGCGGCGCCTATTTTTGAAAATCTATAAGTAATCTTATTTAATTTTTCAACATCATTGTTTATTTCTTCGGTAATGTCTATAACTTTATCCGGATCATCAAAATGCAATTTTAACATTTCAAGCCATCCCATTAAACTGGAAATCGGTGTACCAAATTGATGTGCCGTTTCTTTTGCCATGCCTACCCAAATATTACTTTGCTCGCTTTTTTTAATATTGCTGAATCCGATGTAACCTAATATTATAAATAAAGCAGCAATAATAATTTGAAAATATGGATAGTACTTCAATTGAGTAATTAAATTTGAGTCACCGTAGTGAATTTTCGTTAGTATAACCGAATCTTGATATGTTACTAATAAAGGAGGATGCAGTTTGTCCATTTCTTTTATCTTTTTTGCAAAAAATTCCTGTAATTCTTTTCCGGACATTGTGGTATCATAATCAATATTTCTAATATCTTCCTTACTGTTGTTTATATTAACATTATCATTAGCATCGGTAAGAATTAATGGAAAATCGATTGGTTTAATTATATTATCGAAAAGAAAGGTGATATCTGTATTTTGAGATGAAGTGTTTGCAACATATTCAATTCCTCTTGCATATAATTGGAGTATTTGTCTTTCTTTAGTCTGAAGATGTTCAACTAAATTTTGGGTATAATAGAGTGTACCTCCTGCAATAATTATAGCAATAAACAGAAGTAAAATCTTAATATGAAAGGATCTCGGTCCTCCTAACATCTTCATTAATTATATTCCTCATAAAATTTTTCTATTGTATCAAAAATTGTCATGGCTATTTTTTCCCGAAATATTTTAGTTGGTAACAATTTTTCCTGATTCGGAATTATTATGAATGCCGGTTCTACGAGTAAAAAAATTGATTCCAAAATCCTACAAATATAGAGATTATCCAATATAAACCGAAATTTTTCAATTCCAATTCTTGATGTGGCGGTGGGGAAATTAAATCTAATGATATTTCTGAATTTGAACTTTGTGCCGGGACAGAGAATGAATAAAACGGCAGAATAAATACTACTGCAATAAATAATTTTTTCATGTTGCGAAAAAAGTTTGTTGTCTTTTAGGTCCCACGGAAATTATTTGAATTTTGATGCCGGAGTGATCTTGAATGAAGGATAAATAATCCTTTGTCTCTTTGGGAAGTTCATCAAACGAATTATATCCGGATATATCGGTTTTCCATCCGGGTAGCTTTTCGTAAACCGGTTTAACTTTTGATAATCTTTCAACATCGGTCGGAAATGATTTTAATTTTTTACCGTTCAATTCATAACCGATGCAAACTTTAATTTCATCAAAACTGCTGAGCACATCCAATTTAGTTATTGCCGTCGAATCAATTCCATTGATCATAGATGAATATTTCACTAGAAAAGAATCAAACCAACCGCATCTTCTTGGACGACCTGTGGTAGCGCCGAATTCAGCGCCTACTTTTCTTAATTTTTCTCCTTCATCATCCTGCAACTCAGTTGGGAAAGGGCCGAGTCCTACTCTTGTTGTATATGCTTTAACTATCCCTATGACGGAATCAATCTTTGTAGGAGGAATTCCAGAGCCTGTACAAGCACCGCCCGAAGTAGGGTTTGATGATGTAACATACGGATATGTTCCGTGATCAATATCGAGCAGCGCACCCTGTGCACCCTCCATTAAAATAGATTTATTCTCTTGTATTGCTTTGTTCAAATACAACGGAACATCTGTAATATATTTATCAATCCGGTAATCAAAATCTAAATATTGATTGATAATTTCTTCCACATCCAATTCATCGTGATTATAAAGTTTTCTTAAAAGGTTATTTTTCTCTTTTAAGTTTTCTCTGATTTTTTTTTCCAACGACTCTCTATTTAACAGGTCGACTATTTTAATTCCTTTTCTGGCATATTTATCTATATAACACGGACCTATTCCTCGCCCGGTTGTCCCTATTTTTTGTTCACTGTTTTCACTAATTGAATCAAGAAGTTTATGGTACGGCATTATTAAATGTGCATTATGGCTGATAAACAACCGGTCATCTACTTGAATTCCGTTTTTCTTCAATAGTTCAATTTCTTCAAGTAAAGCGCTCGGATCGATTACTACACCGTTTCCTATTACACAAATGACATTTTTTCTTAAAATGCCGGAAGGAATCAGGTGCAGAATATAATGCTTATTGCCGATAGCTACGGTATGCCCTGCATTTGCTCCACCTTGATATCTTACAACTATATCAAAATTTTCACTTAAAATATCAACTATTTTCCCTTTACCTTCGTCGCCCCATTGGCTGCCGACAAGAATTTTAACACTCATATACTTTCCCTTATAATCGAAATAAGCAAATAAAAACTCCGGGAATTTATAAAACCCGGAGTTTTCGATTTTCAAAAAAAAATAAATTCGGAAAAAAATTAATTTTTAAAGCTCTGAACAGCTTCTTCAACCGAATCATAAGAATCAAATATTGTAATTAATTTTGTGATAACCAATAAACTCTCAATTTTCTCTGTCGTTCGTGCAAGTTTTAAATTACCGTTAGCTTTTTTCATGGTAGTCAAACCACCAATTAGCATCCCTAAACCGGAGCTATTCATGAACTTAACTTCCGATAAATTTACCACAACATTTTTTTTCCCTTCATCAATTAGTTTGTGAAGCAATCCATTGAAGTTTTTGGTATCCTCTCCTCCCATAACATTTCCTTTTAACTCAATTACTACTGCTTCATATTGTTCTTTTACTTTGGTTTTCATGCATAACTCCTTATTTTTTTAATCTAATTTAATTAGATGACAATTCTTTTGCAATAGTATTGGAGAATTACTTTTATTATTCTTTTAAGAGTTGTTTTAACGGTTGATAAATTATATATATCTTACGGAACAAAGAAAATGAGAATACGTCTAAAAAATGAATAAAAATTATAAGGAAAACAAAGAAGATTTGTATCAAGCACAGGTTTTAAATTTAGATGATGATTTTTCATTAATAAAAAGATTTATTGAAGGCGATGAATCGGCTTTTAGTATTCTTATGATAAGGCATAAGGAGAAAGTGAGGAGTATTGTTTTTATCACCGTCAATAACCACGATGTAGTGGATGATATTTCGCAGGAAGTTTTTTTGATTGTTTATAAAAACCTGAATAAGTTCCGATTTGAATCACAATTTACAACTTGGTTATACAGAATAACGGTGAATAAATGTAAAGATTATTTAAGAAAAATGAAGATAAGAAGCATTTTTTCACCTATAAATGAATGGGAACATGAATTCGGATATACACCTAATCAAGAAAATATCGATATAAAGGAGATTGTACAAAATGCAATTTCCAAATTACCCGAGAAACTTCGTATTCCGTTATTATTAAAAGATATAGAAGGTTTAAGTTACCAAGAAATAGCCGAATCTATTCAATGTGAAATCGGTACGGTTAAATCTCGTATTTTTAGAGCTCGTGAAGGATTAAAAAATATTTTAAAACCTTATGAACAGGAGTTGATGTGATGAAGAAAAGCTTAAAAAAATATGAACGGTTGTCGGCTTATATCGACGGAGAACTTTTTGAAGATGAAAAAAAACAATTAGAGGAGGAATTAAAAAAATCTAAAGAATTACGGAAAAAACTTACTGAATTAAAAAAGATTAAACAACTTACGATACAATCTGTAAATACTATCGAAGAAAATCCTTATTTTGAAACTCGATTAGCAGCAAATATCAGGCTTAAAAAACCATTTTTTAGGGGTACAAGAAAGTGGTTTCCCGTCATCGGAGTAGCAGTGATAACTACAATCCTTATGATTGTATTGAAGCTTAATCCCGGTATTATGAATAATTTGCTGAACTCACAAAAATCTAATATTAAGGCTTTTTATAAACAAAATTTAAAACCTCTTTTATATGCCGCCGATCTTTCTAATGAAGATATCTTTAATTTCGCATTTTTTCATAGGTTACCGCTTGATGAAAGAAAAAATCAATTTTTGCAACTTGGCTCGGACCCGAACGGACATCGGTATTTCGAAATAAAGACTGCCGCCATGCAACCGGCTAATAACAATCTAAACAAATTTGTTAAGCGGTTAAAGTTAAATAAAAAACAACAATTGCAAGTTGATTCAATCTTAACTTCTTATGCCGGTGATTTGCAAAATCAAATTCTTGTAAATAATAAAAATACTATTGCGATTAACCCAAATCTCTGGAATTACAATAAAGCCTTAACTGCAGATCTTTTAACTTTTGCAGTTAAATCAAATAAAAAACAGTTTGACAAAGCCGTCCCAAGTGGTTTTTCCAAATATAATAAAACTGTTGCTCAACTTGTCCATGAAGTTAAAGCTTCCAAGAGCAATCAGTATATATTTTTTACTCCTGATACAATCTTTTCCGATTCCTTTAACTTCGATATGAAAAAGTTTAAACATAAAATTGAGAAGATGAAAAAGGAATTGAAGAGTAATGTTGGCGAATCTGCAAAGCGACTGAATGCATTCAAAATATCTTTCAATTTTGATACAGGGCTTGTCAAATTAAAAAGGGATTCTTCGTGGGATAAACATTTTAAGGTTTATTTTGATACTAATTCTTGCACTGTCCATTTAGGAGATATTCCTATCCCAAATATCCGATTACCTCATTTTGATTCTTTTTTAAAGAAGCTTGATGAAACTGCAAATAAATTCAAGGTCTTTTCATTTGATATTCCACCGGATTTCCGGAAAGGCGGAAGCAAAAGTTATAGCTTTAAATATCATTATAATAATCCTACTAAATCCTATGATTTCAATTTCAAAACTTTCAGATTTGGTCCATCGGGCAAATCGAATAATTATAAACCGGATTCGTTATTCACGCAGCAGTTTAAGAGATTTAAAAATAATCCTGATTCCTTAGCATCCATATTTAAACGTTTTTTCAACGGCTCTACAATGATTTTTCAAGGAAAACAATTCCAAAAACAGATGCTACAACTTCAAAAAGAAATGGATAAATTCAGAAAAGAAATTCAGAATATGAAGAAAGAGTTCAAAATCAAAATTCCACCTAAGAAAAAATCAAATACTATTATAATTTGAACAATGGAAACTGTAATTCACTATAAAAATTTCTGTGCCGGGAATAACCGGCAACGCTTTAATGTTCTCCCGTGTTGTATGAAATTTATTTTAATTAGTTATGTTACGCATTATTTTACAATTTATAGCCACGACTTTTAGAGAGTGTTATACAACTAATAAACTGTCATTTCGAAGGAGTCTTCGACTGAGAAATCTTTCACTTTTCGTCAAAAAAAGATTTCTCTCCCTGACTTCGTCGGTATCGAAATGACACTATCATTTGCCCACGACCTGAAGGTTGTGACTATTCATATTTAATATTTTGCGTAAGGTGAGCAGTTAATTAATAACAATAAAAATCAAATTTACTCAAGTCTCCCGCTTACTGAGAGAGAAACTTGTTGTGGGTAATTTTTCTATTATTTTCGTTTTAAAACATATTTTAACAGCTTCAAAATCCTATCAATATTTTTCTCTTTGGCGCAATAAGTAAAGCTTAAAAATAAATAATATTTTCTAACCTCCACTGGGAGAAAGCTGAGTGTTCCGACTAGGCACAAATTATGATGATAATATTATCCTAATTTTTTACCGCATATAAAACTTTTCTTTACATATATCATTTTTTAACGTAATTTGCTTTTTAAGAGTTAGTTAAATATAGTTTTACTTTGATAAATGAGTCTACTCTAAAAAGTACTGATGCGTCATTCTGAACTGACTGTCTGCCTCAGGCGGAAAATGATAAATCTCTAATCCATTGTAAAATAAGAGATTCTTCAGTTGCCTCGCTGATTCAGAGTGACTCTATTAAGCTTTTTAGAATGAACTCATAAATGGCATTCCCCTTATTTAATTTGGAGCTCGTTAAAAACTGAATTTATTTTTTAATTATTATCGAAAATATGAGACCTATTGTTAGAACAGTAATAAAGAGCTATAAATTGCAGGCATTTGTGATAATTTCTCTTGTGCTTCTTTTTTATAGGTTATTTTTTTATTCTGCCGGATCAGTAGTTTTATCTCTCGGTAATTCTTTACTATTCGGGATAGCGGTAATTGTACTATATTTTTATTTAAAAGATTTGTTACATGCCATCGGAATAAAACCACTTGCGATGGTTATTAATTTAGGTATTTTAAATGCATTTATTTTCTCTTCAAAATTAGTAATATCTAAGTTTTGGTTTCTCATTAAATTTAATTCCGCTTTGTATTTAAGGGAGTTC
>CBFDUR010000046.1:0-8851 GCA_965613005.1 uncultured Ignavibacteriales bacterium | reverse complement strand
CGGCCTTCAGCGCATTGAGCGCCGGACCCGCAGTCTTGCGCTCCTCCGGGCTCATTTTGCCCAGGGTTGCCAGCAGGGCGGAGACAGAGCCTTTTTTGCCCAGCGCACAGTTGTAGTAAGGCATGCCAGGCTTAAGAATATCGTTAAACAGGAGCCGACCGACTGTTGTCAAAATAATATTCGAATCTTTTTAAGTGATCAAAACAGTTAATCGAATCTTGAAAAACATATTTTATCTTATCTTTCCTAATTTTTAATAGTGCGTTATTTGAAAGAGTCAGTAAATTAATTCCTTCAAAGATTACTTCCCCATTGATCTTGTAACATCTTCGATCCAGCAATTTAGTAAATGATTTTATGAGAGTAGATTTACCGCTCCCGTTTTTACCAAGGATTGTATAAATAAGACTTTCTTTCAACTGAAATTTTATATTACTTAACAGATTATTCGAGTTGTTCATTCTAACATAATTGAGAGATACATTGAGCATTTAAAATCACATAATAATTTTTGTATTTACCTAACAAAATAATAAATTAACAACAAAGTAATTATTATTATTTTCTACCGGATGATCAAATGAGATTTAAGCAAATATACTTTATTTTGCTATTATTAATCATCGGAATTTTACCGGCATGTAATACAAGCTCACCAACAAAATTTAACGGAGTTGTTGTTGGTATTTCCTCCGATGTAGAATCACTAAACCCACTTTTTTCCTTCACTGTAAACGAAGGTAATATTTCGGAATTGCTTTATCTAAGTCCTCTGCAATTCCAATGGGATTCATCGAAAGGAGAACTTATACCTCAACCGATGCTGGCAAAAAGTTGGCAATGGTCAAAAGATTCTTCTTCAATCACTTTCTATTTCAGAAAAAATGTAAAATGGACTGATGGTGTCCCGTTTACGGTAAAAGACGTAATATTTTCATTCGATGTATATTCCGATCCTCTCGTCCAAAGTAGGTTATTCGGAACTTTTAAAAGTTTATATACCGACTCCTCGCAGCATATTAACTTAGCCAAGACTTTTAAGGTAGTTAATCCGTATGAATTAATTATTAATTTTAGAAAAGATGCCGTACCCAGCTTAGTTGATATAAATATTCCCATAATCCCGGAACACGTATTTAAGAATGTTGACAGAAAAAATCTGATAACTTACGAAAAAAATCATAATTCGGTTTTTGACGGTGCTTTTTATTTGAAAAAATGGAATAAAAATCAGTCGATAATTCTTCAAGCAAACAAGAATTCTTTTCTTTATAAACCGGGGAATATAGACCGGTTAATATTTAAAGTGATACCGGATTATACTTCAAGATTAACGCAGCTTAAACAAGGTGAAATAGATTTAATGGAGGATATAAGAGCAGATGATGTCCCGATACTAAGAAACTCTAATAATTTAGTGATTACTGCTATCAAAGGACGTGAATACGATTATATCGGATGGAATAATCTCAATCCATCCATATACGAAAAAAGTAAAAAAATAGTTTCCAATCAATTTTTCGGCGATTATCGAGTAAGAACCGCTTTAACCGATGCAATAAACAGGGAAGAAATTTTGCGTGAATTTTTAGATAATCATGGAGAGATAGCTTACGGACCGGTAGCCCCAATATTTAAATCTGAATTAGATACTACCTTAATTCCCCGCTCCTATGACCCGGGAAAAGCGAAAGAACTTTTATCTCAAGTAGGATGGAGAGACTCCAACAATGACGGTATATTGGATAAGAACGGTAAAAAATTTTCATTTACCTTGTACATCCCTTCCGGAAATCCAAGAAGACAATTCGCCGCCAGCATAATCCAAAACAATTTACGGATTGTAGGAATCGAGGTTAAAATTCAATCACTTGAACCTGAAGTGTTTTTCGGGAAAATGTTTGATAAGAAATTCAATGCGTGGATGGCGGGCTGGTCTGTTCCAATTCCGTTAGACTTAAAACCATATTGGAATTCTAATTTAAAAGAAAATATTTTAAATGTTGCCGGTTATCAAAATCATCAGGTTAATACATTACTGAATAAAATTGATGTTGAAAAGTCAAAAGAAAAAAGGAACAATTTGAATAAAAAAATTCAAGATATTATATATAAAGATGAACCATTTACGTTTTTATATTGGATAGATAACATCGTCGTATATAACAAGAGAATTAAAGGCATTAATGTAACCCCATTGGGTGCGGTTTTGCATTGCTGGAATTGGTCGGTTAATAAATAACTTTGATATGAAGAAGCAAATATTAAACACTATTATTCGAAGAATATTTACTTCTTTGATAGTGTTATTTCTGTTAATTACGTTTATCTTTTTCCTTTTACGAATTTCTCCAGGAAACCCGACTCAGAAATTTATATCGCCTGAATTAAGCCCTAAATTAGCTGAAAAAGTAAAAGAGTCTTTCAACCTCGACAAACCCCTCTTTAAACAATATGAATCATTTATCGGTAATCTAATAAAGGGTAATTTTGGAATTTCATACACATACAGGGCTCCTGTTCTCTCTGTTATTTGGAACTTCCTGCCATTCACATTAATGTTTTCATTGATGAGCTTTATTATTCAGATCGGTTTTGGTTTTCTGCTATCTTTTCTCGCAGTAAAAAATATTAATGGAAAACTCGATCATTTGATTTCAAAGTCAAGTTTAATGATTTATGCAATTCCCTCTTTCGTAATCGGAGTTTCACTTATTTATATTTTTTCGGTACAATTTAATTTATTACCCTCATCAGGATTTAGTTCTATTAATTCATATTCATTATCATTTATCGGAAAACTGTGGGATCATTTAGAACACTTAATCTTACCGTTGATTACCTTGTCTTTAGGCGGGATTGCCATTTATTTCAGATACTTACGCGATAACCTGGAGGACGTTTATAATCAGACCTTTATACTCAATTTGAGAGCTAATGGATTTTCGGAAAAGGAAATTACCAAAAAACATGTTATTCCAAATGCCGTGAGTCCTTTGATATCCGTTGCCGGTGTAGAGCTTGGATTATTATTCAGCGGGGCTTTGATTACGGAGGTTATATTCGGTTTGCCGGGAATGGGTCGTTTAACAATAAACGCCATTCTATCCCGGGATTATCCCTTAGTTATAGGTTGTACATTTGTATCGGGAGTACTAATTATTATCAGTAATCTAATTGCCGATTTATTTAAAGCAAAAATAGATAAAAGACTTTTGAAAGAAATACTAAATTAAATGCAAAAAACATTAAAAATATGGCATTTGATTATTGGGCTTTGTTTAATACTGCTGTTAATCAGATTAAACAGAGTGATAAATTCTTACATACTTTTGATTGAATATATTGGCCTTTTCTTTTCCAATTATACATTCGCCGTTAATCAATTGTCATTATCTTTGATCGATCCTTTAATTTCTGCTTTGATGATCGTTTTTCTACCAATATTTTTGTTTTTGAAGAGAAACAAGATTTCAATCTTATCATCAAGATTAAATTTTACTGCGGTAGTCTTAATTATTCTCACAATATTTTTTATATTTGCACCGTTTGTAGCAGATTCCAACCCTGATTTTCAGAAGAATTTGAGTGTAACTAGACTACTTCCTCCTTTAAGTGTAGTTAAGGTGATTCATCTCAAGGACAAAGGTAAAACAACATTGAACGATATAGGAAAATTTATCACACAAAAGAAACTCGTAGTTAAAAACATATTTAATGAATCGATTATTTTTGCAGACAGTGTTCATGTCGATTTGGGTGTAATTTATTTTCAAAAAGGATTTTCTACAAAAATCAGCAACAAAAAATTACAGTTTAAGAATGGTAAACCTTATATCACTTCAAGAATGTTTATTCTAGGAACCGATGAATTAGGCAGAGATATTTATTCAAGGCTTGTATATGGAGCAAGAGTTTCATTGTTTGTTGGTTTAGGTTCGGTAGTTATATCGCTTCTTTTAGGTCTTTCTTTGGGGTTTTTAGCCGGATATATTGGTGGAATCATCGATACAATTATCAGCCGATTCACAGATATGTTTATGGCATTTCCCATAATATTTCTAATAATTCTGATCCTGGCTTTTTTTGGAAATTCATTATTATCAATTATAATTGTATTAGGCTTTTCCGGATGGATGAGCTTATTCAAGATTGTTCGCGGTGAAGTGATTTCATTGAAAACAAAAGACTTTTTTATAAGCGCTAAATTAATCGGTTTGCCTAAACGAAACTTATTGTTAAAGGAGATATTACCTTTAATATTGGCTCCGGTAATTGTAAATTTGGTTTTTCAATATGGCAATGTTATACTTGCCGAAGCGGCACTTAGTTTTTTGGGTCTTGGAACAGGAAATTTATACCCCTCATGGGGAGCAATGATTGCAGCAGGGCAAAACTATTTATCGCAAGCTTGGTGGATGATATTTTTCCCAGGAATAACATTGTTTTTTACTCTTTATGTAGCTAATAATCTTGGCAAAGAAATTAATGTAAAACTTAATCCTAGGTTAAACGAATGATAAATGAACGTTATTTTATACATCAAAAATTAGGAGAAGGGCGAAGTGCCGTTTTCTTATGTACGGATCAGGAATTCCCCGGGGAAAAACCGGCAATGAAAATTTTACCGTATGATGTTGATGAAGAGGAAAAAAAATATTTTATTTCCGAATATTTTACTCTTAAAAAATTAAATCATCCGAATATTATCACAACTAATGATCTTGGTTCAGTGGTGAAAAATACCACCGATATTAATGACATATCATTGGGAAGTAAATTTTTTACACTGGAATATTTCGATGGAAAACCTCTCCTCGCTTATGATAATCTTGAAGACGAAAATATTGTTAGAGAAATACTGAGGCAAATTTGTTCTACGCTCTATTACTTACACCAATCGAATTACATTTATTATGATCTAAAACCTGAGAACATATTAGTCAAAAATGTCGATGGTAAACCTGTAATAAAATTAATAGATTTGGGATTCTCACAACATATAATAAATAATAATAAAGATGTTATACGTGGTAGTGCTGAATACATGGCTCCTGAAATACTTAAAAAGGAAATTCACGATTACAGAGTAGATTTATATTCTCTGGGAATAATATTATACAGACTTGTATATAAAACTTTCCCATTCGAAACTACCGACGAGCTTGAAATTTACAAAGCGCATTTGGAAAAGGATTTTGAATTTCCCAACTCACACTATTCAAAGAAATTTATCAATATTGTAAAGAAACTTTTAAATAAAAACCCCAATGAAAGATATTCAAACACGCTTCAAGTGTTAAATGATTTAGATATTAAAATAGATGAAAGCTTAGCCAAGGATTGGATGCCGGCAAAAGTTTTTTCAAACAGAAAGGATATTTTAACAATACTTCAAAAATATATCTCAGATAGAAGCAGCGGAGAAGTTTTTACGATCAAAGGTTTTGAAGGCTCCGGTAAAACAGCGCTTGTTGAAGAGATATACTCTTCTTACGATAAGGTTGTTTATATCAACTCAAGCAACACAAAAACGGGACGAAATTTTGTTAATTTTATAATTAAGCAAATACTTTACAATACTTTTATCTATCCGAAATTAGATGGAAATACCATAGATAAAATAGAAAAATTTTTTGAGATGAAAACTCTCGAATTTATTGATGATCTGAAATCAATTTTAACAAGTATACTGAATAAAAATGATTTTATAATTATCCTGGACGGTTTTAATATTTATGATCAATTTACGCATGAAACATTAAAAAATTTGATTCCGATTTTTCAGGTAAATAAAATAAAAGTAATACTAACCGAAACATCCGATTTAAATTATAAATCGGATTTTATTCATAATTTACGTGAATTAAACCTTACATCTTTCACAGATGTAAATTTGAATGAATATATTGAAAAGAGTTTCTATCAGGCTTTTCCCAAAAAAGAACTTAATCAATTAATACTCCAATATTCCGATTTAATGCCTGGTAGTATCATAAGTTTTATAAGAGATGCCATACTTTTAAAAATTATTAAATTTTCTCCGGAAGGATGCATAATAAAAGCAGATGAAGAAACTATAAAATTACTTAAAAGCTCCAATGAAGAAATTTATTCAGAACGGTTAAAAAGTCTTAACCCTGAAGAACTGGGATTAGCACAAAATTTTTCAACATTCGAAATTAATATGACTTCCTCCAATCTAGCTGCAATATCAAATACCTCAAATGATATCGCCATACAATTGATTGAAAATCTTCGTTATAAAAATATTTTTGCTCAATCAAACTCGAATGAAAATCCAACATTCATATCAAAAGGATTAAAAAATTATATATATTCTGCTATCGAGGATAAAAAGCGATTTCATTTAAATATTGCTAATGACATAATGAATAAACTTCCTGATTTTAGCAAAACTGAACTCGCGAAGCAATTTAAATTGGGAGGTGAATACAATAAAAGTTATGAAATCCTAAAACAAGAATTAGATGAAGCGGAAAAGATTTCAGCTTATTCTTATCAAAAGAATATCTTAAAAGAATTAAGTGATTATCCCCTATCCCCTGAGGACCATTTTGAAGTTGAATTTAATTTAGCTAAAGCATTTTTTCTAACGAGTGATTACAAATCTACTTTAGAGATAGTTAATAAACTTTTGAATGAAAAGACAGATGATAGCAGAAGGAGAAAATTGATTAGCTGGAAGGGAAGCAGTTTGATCAATTCCGGCAATGTAGAAGAGGGAATAAAAGTTCTCGAAAACATTGTTTCTAAAATTGAAAACAAATTCGAAAAACAAGCTTTGCTTTTGGAAATTGCCGGTGCCGATTTTGATTTGAATGAATTTGACAAAACAATTGAAATTTGTAAATCTATAATGTCAGATGAAAATACTCGGCCTCTCGAAGAAGCGAAAAGTTATAACCTTTTAGGTCTTGTCGAGATTCACTTTAACAATAATTTAGATTACGCTTTAGAATATTTTGGAAAAGCAGCGAAAATATATCAGGAAAATGATTCAAGGTTACGACTCGCTCAAATAAAAATGAACATTGGTAACATTTATAACGTAAAGGGAGAGTATGCTAAAGCAGAGTTGTTCTGGAATAAATCGTTAGATATTAATTCATCAATAGGCAATTTGGAACAAGAAGCAAGACTCCTTCTGAATTTTGGAGTTTATAATTATGAACATTTTAATATTGAGAAGGCAATTGAATTTTACGAAAGAGCAGATTCTATTTTTATCAGTTTAGGAAACTTGCAAAGTAACGGACTAGTTCAATATAATTTAGGTGAGATTTATTATTTAACTTGTGACTATCAAAAAGCTCTGGAATCAATCATAATTTCTAGAAAAATCTCTGTAAAATTACAGAATACAAATGAAGAAATGGAATCACTTTTCCTTTTGGGAAAATTTTACTTAACTATGGGAGATTATGAAAATTTAAACAGCATTTTAAATGATTTTAAAACTCTTTTAACGGAAGATAATTCTTCGGTAAAACATAAAAATAACTATAATTATTTAGTACTTCGGTCTAAAATTATTCAAAAAGAAACCAGTAGTTTTATCGAAGAATTACAAATTATTAGAAAGACATTTTTAGAATACAAATCTAAATTTGACTATTTTAGCGCAACAACTAAAATAGTTGAATTAATGATCGACAACGATCAAAGCGAACATGCCTACCATGAACTTTTTTCAAAGGAAATAAATAACTTTTGTTCCGATTATTTTATGTTTAACGCTGAGCGTGACTTAATGTTGGGGAAAATTGCCGAAGCAGATTCAACGTTAAAGTTAAAATCATCTATTGATTATTATTTGAATGCATATCACTTAATTGAAGAATCTTCAATTACCGAACTCACCTGGAAAGTATTAAATGCTATTTCGGTTTACTATATTCAAAGAGGTAATATTTCTAAAGCCAATAATTATATAAAATATACAAAATCTCTAATTTTATTTATTGCCGACGGTATCAAGGATAATCGATTAAAAAAAATCTATCTTGAAGAACCGGAAAGAAAACGTACTTTGGAAATACTGGAAAAATATGAAATGCAAAATTAATAAATGCGTAAGGTTAAAATAAATATTAAGGTCTATTCGGATTCTGATGATATAACATCAATTATTTCCATTCTTAAGCAACTGCAACTAAAAGGATTTACTCTCTCTTTTAAGCATGGGAAACGTTTTGTTGTGAATCCTAACGATATAATAATTATGCAATTGGATAATATAGAATCTAAATTGCTTAATAAAATACTTGAGATAAAAAATGAAATCAAAAATAAAATTATATTTGTTGTAAAAACCGATAACGCTTTACTTGTTAGCTCAATTGTAAAACTTGGATTTATCTATATATTTGTTTTCCCTTATGAGTTGTATAAATTCACTTCTTATCTTGAAGAAGTAATTTCTAATAACTCATTTCTTACGGATAGGTCTTCTTATAATCTGCTGGAAAATAACATTTACAATTTTAACTCAATACTTGGAAAATCTAAACAATTATTAAAGGTACTGGATATTGCTAAAAAAATTGCGGATAAGACAGATATCAATATCTTAATAAGAGGTGAAACAGGAGCCGGAAAAGGACTTCTTGCCAAAGCTATTCATAAAAATAGCATTAGCAAAGATTTTCCGTTTGTCGATATAATTTGTACTTCAATTCCGGATACTCTTTTGGAATCCGAACTGTTTGGTTACGAACCGGGTGCATTCACAAATGCTAAAAATAGAAAGTATGGACTATTTGAACTCGCCGAAAACGGCACTATTTTTCTAGATGAAATCGGCGATTTGAGTATTAATTTACAAACC
>CBFDUR010000045.1:0-8888 GCA_965613005.1 uncultured Ignavibacteriales bacterium | reverse complement strand
TACCGGAATAGACCACCTTAGGATTGGAGGGAAGAAATACTAAGGAGTGCTCATCGGGATGTTGATTTGGATATGATGAAATATCATTATTAGGAGAATAACCCCCGATCCAATCTGAACTGTTGATATCGGTTTTAAAACCATCGGTTGATCTATATAAATTTGTACCTCCGATAATTACAAAATTTGGATTATCCGGTTTTACCTTTATCAAAAGATCATAAGATTTTTGTGAATCAAAATTACCTACTTTACCTCCAAAAGCAGGGAGATGTGCTGTACGATTTTCCCAGGGTGTTGCGGCACCATCAGTATATTTCCACAAATTATGCCCGACAGCGCCGGAACCGGGAGTTTGAGCTAAAAAATATACTTGTTTTGGATCCGACGGAGCGGCAGCCAATACAATCCGGTTGTATGTTGACGGGAATCCGCTTGGAGTAATATTCACAAAACTTCCGCTCGTCCCCGTAGTTGATTTCCAAATACCCGCATTAGATTGTCCATCGCTACTTATAGTTGCATAAACCACTCCATTTTTAGTTACTATAACATCAGTATATTTCCCATGATATAAATCCCCCAAAACATCAGTCCAAGTAGTTCCCCCATCAGTAGAACGTTCTATACCGCCATACACGGCGGCATAAACTATACTATTATTACTATTAGAAGGATCGGTTGCCAAATCCCAAACTATATCAAAATCACCGCTAAAAGTTTGAGGAGTATTTGATGCAGTTGAAGGAAGCAATTTCCAGCTTTTTCCGTCATCGGTTGATTTATAAATTCCGTTGCCCAAATAAAATGCTCCTGATGCACTAACTGAATTCCCTCTTAATTCACCTGTTCCATAATAAAAAGTATTCGTGTGACCTGCCCGTGTATCTTGTGCAATACAGGTAACACTTTGTAATTGTTCCGGTTTGGTAGTTTTAGTCCATGTTGTACCGCCATTAGTTGACCGCCACATTCCGCCTGAAACTCCGCCGGCCAATATAACGCTCTCATTAGCAACATCTATTGCCAAAGCTCTGGTTCTACCCCCTTGATTGGATGGACCTAATTGTTTCCAGTTTAATGATTCAGCCGTTCGAATACCTTTTTGAAGTTTAAGATCCTCTATTGTCGGTAAAGTCTCAGCATATTTCAGCTCTAAATATCTTATATTAGCAGGGATGGTATTAGTCGAGGGATCTTTCAACATATTAAATTCATATTCAGATCTGCTTTGAAGGTCCTTCCGGTTTTCTACTTTTGTAGTTTTTCCAATTTCCATTTTCTTATATGAAGGTGCTTGTTTATTGGAAGACGAAATAATGAAAAATGATGCAACGGCAAATACAATACTAATTATTAAATACTTCATGAATATAAATCCCTTTATAATTGTCATAAATTTTTTAATAAAGCTCTAAATTTAATTATGACTAGGAAGAATGGTGTATTTAGGTCTATTTGGAAATCATAAATATTAAGTTATATATAATAATTTTAAAAATAAAGTATCATTTAAAATTTATAATTGAAGATTATTTGATAAATGATAATAGTATAAAATGATATGCGCTACACAATATTATTAATTAAAATTTATTATTATTTTAGTATTATTTAATTTGGATTAATAATGGCAAAACGGAAAAATTCTAAACAACACAATTTGCAATCAAAGGATCAGAATAAAAGTAAAACTTTTCCTTACAAAATTGTTTTAGCAGTATTATTTATTGCTTTAATCTCATTTCTTATTCTATCGAATCTTACAAAAAAAAACAAAGAAAACGAAGATTATGTTTTTAAAAAACAAGGTGAGCTTACTTTTTTAGCACCGAATGATAGTGTAAAAACAAAAATAGATATACAAATTGCAGATAATGAATTTGACAGAGAATTGGGTTTAATGTTTCGTAAAAAAATGAATGAGAATCAAGGGATGCTGTTCATATTCCCGCAAATAAAAATACAAATTTTTTGGATGAGGAATACTTATCTCCCTTTAGATATGATATTTATTGATTCTACAAAGGAAATAGTAACAATAAAAAGAAATACGACACCTTTATCGGATAAAACTTATTCTTCCAGCGAGCCTGCACAATATGTACTTGAGGTTAATGCAGGGTTTTGTAATAAATTTAATATTAAGGTCGGCGATAAGGTCGGTTGGATAAAAGATAAAACAGGTTTATCATTAAAATAAAGTCGGTTAATTCGTACAATAATATTAAATAGCTGATCTTATTAGATATGCCTTATAAATAAATAGCCGTTTGTACTTATTCATTGCCGTAAAGTTCATTTTCCAACAATTCACAAATAATATGAGCTACCGTTATCTGCCCCTCTTGAATTCTTTGAGTATCAAAAGAAGGGATTAAAACAGGAATATCGACCAAAGCTTTTAATTTACCGCCACTTCCACCTAAAAAGCCTATAACTCTCATGCCTTTAACTTTAGCCATATTAATTGCGTTAATGATATTAGGTGAATTTCCACTAGTGGATATAACTAACAAAACATCTCCTTCATTTCCAAGGCCCTCTACATTTCTGGCAAAAACATTTTCATAACCGATATCATTACTGCCCCCCGTTAAGTTTGAGCTATCGGTAGTTAGAGCTATTGCCGGAAGAGCAGGGCGTTTAATATCATGATTCAACCGGATCATTAATTCAGTCGCTATATGCTGGCAATCGGCTGCACTTCCGCCGTTACCGCAAAGAAGCAGCTTTTTATTATTTCTATATGTAGTAACCAGTAAATTTACCGATGAGATTATTTCATTGAGACATTCACTACCAATTCTTTTTTTGGTCTCCGAACTTTCATTTAATGATTCAATTATAAATTTTTTTTTATCCAATCTAAATCCTTTCTTTTAATAATACCGGTCCAATAAAATCTTAACTTAAGAAAATAGGTAGGCAAACTGTTATCATTTAAACGGAAATAGGAATATTTATATGAATAGCATCCGCAAAATCTTTTATCAAATCTAAATTATTTTCATTTTCAAAATAGTTACCGGTAACAATTATTTTAGCTCCGTTTTTAACCATATCCCTCGCCATAACGGGATTCCGAATACCACCTCCAACTATAATAGGGATAGAACAATATTTCGACACTAATTTAATCATATCATCCGGTACAGGAAACTCGGCACCGGAACCCGCTTCAAGGTATATTAATTTCATCCCTAAATATTCTGCAGCGAGTGCTGTAGCTGCTGCAATTTCTTTTTTATCTCTCGGGATAGGCATGCTGCCGCTCATATATTGCGCAGTATTTGTTTTGCCCGATTCAATTAATAAATATCCGGTTGATATAGGTTCTATTTTACTTTTATATATAATAGGTGCAGCGACAACATGTTTTCCAATTAAATGTTCAGGGTTTCTACCGCTTACTACCGATAAATAAAGTATCGCATCCGCATATTTACAGATTTGGTTCACACTACCGGGGAATATTATTACCGGAAGTTTTGTCGATTGCTTTACTTCCTTTATAAATTCATCAAAATTATCATCCCATAATAAACTTCCACCTATTAGAAATGCATCAACCCCCGATTTTTCACAATGTCTTACGAAAGTTTGTAAGTTATCTTTTGTTAATTCATCAGGGTCGAGTAGGAGTAAATAAGCTGCCCCTTTTGAAGATATTGTATCTAATAAATAGTTAAATGTTTGCATAGTAAATAATTAAATTACAATCGAATATATGAAATTTCCAATCTTAAAAAAAGAATTTTTCTATTTGAATACATCATATTATAAAATTTTCTTCAACTCTCGTAAGCAAGCAATATTTTCAGCATTTTGTTGTTGAAGAATTCGTTACTAAGAGTTCTTCAATGATCGAAATACAGAATATAAAGCACACTCATTTCGAATTCCGGCACTAATAAGAAAAAACATTTTTCTCTAATAAAGAAAGAAATTTTTCAAATTTTTCCCGGCAAACTTGAAAAAAGTAAACGGTAGAATTATCTTTATTTTTGATATAACTACTTTGATACGTAACAATTATTGTTTTAGTAACAAGAAAAACACCGATAATTTATTTTTTAGAAATTAAGAAAAAATATATTAAATCCCTAATAGTATTTCATGTATTTATGTTTTCCAATCATGTTTGTATTCATAATAAAAGTTCAAGCATATTCCCGGTAGGATTGTATATTATTCTTAATAACATACAAATCATACATCCAAACATACATATTTCCATTTCACAAATATAATCATCCCCTTCCCGTTAAAGACACATGACAGATGTGTCTCTTGCAATTATGGTCGTTTCATACTGAGTGAAATTCTACTTCGTTCAAGGTCGATTGAAATAATAGTAACATCAATAACATCACCGACATTAACTATTTCAAGCGGATTTCTAACAAATTTATCGGTCATTTGAGAGATATGCAAAAGAGCATCATGCTTAACTCCTATGTCGACAAAAGCACCAAAATCGACTACATTTCTAACGATGCCTTTTAACATCATTTCCTCTCTCAAATCTTCCATTTTCAAAACATTACTCTTTAAAATCGGTTTAGGTAATTCATCACGAGGATCTCTTCCGGGTTTTTTGAGATTTTCGATTATATCAATTAAAGTTGGTTCACCAATTCCAATTTCTTCAGAAAGTTTTCTTGTTCCTTTCAGTTTTACTAATAATGAAATCACCCTGTCTGATTGTCCGATATCGTCAAACGGAATATTAAAACTTTTAAGCATTTTATGCGTTGCTTCGTAAGACTCAGGATGTATGAACGTATTGTCCAGCGGATTTTCACTATTTGGAATTTTTAAAAATCCCGCTGATTGTTCGAATGCTTTTTCACCCAAACCTGAGACTGATAATAATTCTTCACGCAATTTAAATCTTCCGTTTTTCTCTCTGAATTTCACAATATTTTCAGCTATTCTTTTATTAAGCCCTGAAACATAAGTAAGCAAGGAAGCCGATGCAGTATTAACATCTACACCGACATAATTAACACAACTCTCCACTACATCGCCTAATTTCTGCATAAGCAACTTCTGGTCAACATCGTGTTGATAAAGTCCGACTCCTATTGATTTTGGATCGATTTTAACTAGTTCGGCCAAAGGATCCAACAAGCGCCTCCCAATTGAAATATTCCCTCTTTGACTAGCTTCTAAATCAGGAAATTCTTTTTTTGCAATAGCCGATGCCGAATATACCGATGCCCCAGCCTCATTAACAATTATGTAACTGCATTTCAAGTCATATTCTTTTATTGAATTCGATATGAATAATTCTGTTTCTCTACCGGCGGTACCGTTACCGATAGCAATTGCATCAACATTATACTTATCAATTAAATTCAGAACTACTTTTTTTGCTTCTTCAATTTTGTTTTGAGGAAGATGCGGATAAATTGTTGTTCCTTCAAGGTACTTGCCTGTTTCATCAATTACGGCAACTTTCGAGCCTGATACGAAACCGGGGTCAATTCCCATTATTACCATATTTAATAACGGTGGCTGCAATAATAATTGCTTCAAGTTGGAAGCAAAAATTTCTATTGCATGTATATCGGCAATTTCGGTAATATATCGTTTCACTTCTTTTTCCACTGAAGGATAGGTCAGTCTGGTAAATGCATCTTCAATTGCCGATGTGATTATTTCCATAAACACCGAATCCTTATAATCAATAAATGTATCCCTAATTTTTGTTAGTAGATATGTTTGCTCAAAAATCAAACTCACTTTTAATATTTTTTCTTTTTCGCCACGGTTAATTGCCAGTATTTGATATGATTTAATTTTGGTTATTTCAATCTGAAAATCATAGTAGATTTGATATATTTCCTTTTTAGCTTTCTCTTTTCGTTTATTACTTAATTGTTCACCGGATTTTTTTTCTTTCGCTTTTTCAGATTTAACAATCGCATTATTTAAAAGAAATTCTCTCACATTCTTTCTGACTCCGGCATCATCATTTACCATTTCTGCAATGATATCCTTTGCACCGCTTAATGCAGCATCAATGCTATTTAATCCCATTTCTTCATTTAAAAACTCAGCCAACTTATCATCAAAATTTCCATTAAAAGTTGGATTTCCTAAAATAAATAATGCAAGGGGTTCTAGACCTTTAGCTTTTGCAATGGTTCCTCTCGTTTTTCTTTTGGGTTTATAAGGAAGGTAAAGGTCTTCAAGCTCTTGTAGCTTTACACATTTCATTATTTTTATTTTGAGATCACCGGTTAGTTTCCCCTGCTCTTCAATGCTGTTCAATATTGTTCCGCGTCTTTCTTCAAACAAGGTTAAATAATTTAACCGGTCTTCAATTTGGCGAAGGGAATCTTCATCCAAACCGGCGGTATATTCTTTTCTGTAGCGTGCAATGAATGGAATAGTTGCATCTTCTCCGAATAATTTAATTACAGCTTCTACTTGCTCGGGTTTTATTCGAAGTTCTTTTGCGATTACTGAAGGGATATTCATAATATTACAGTGAAAGTTAAAAATTATAAAAGTTGATAATAGTTGAAATCAAAACTAAACATAAAATTTTAAATTTTCCAACTTGCATGAAATCAAATTTTTTATATAGGAACCCATTCTAAAAAGCTCAATAGAACCTCTTATTTACTATGGATTAGAAATTCTTCACGGAGTTTAGAATGACACGTCGGTATGTTATAAAGTAGCCTCATTTATGATTGATCCGTAAGAATAGAATTTTAGATTTTTTTTATCATTACGATCGACTGGAGAAATCTTACATTTATAAAAGATTTTTCAGTGGCTCCTTTGGGATGGAATTAAATTCCAAAGTACCCGGGACAGGACTCGAACCTGCATGAGGAAACCCTCACTAGACCCTGAATCTAGCGTGTCTACCAATTTCACCACCCGGGCAATTATTAACTAAGAATTAAAAAGCAAAATTAATATTTTAATTAAACAATTTCAATAAACTAATTTCTACAAATTCAAAAGATTGATTTTTTATAAAAAAATATGTTTTCCCGTTTTGTACCTTTCGCCGAATCACAATAATCATACTTTAAATTTCAACATCGATTTATAATCAATCAATTTACCAACCTGAATTTCCTCCCTTACTTTCTTTTTTAATTTTTGGTCCTCCTGCATTAATTTCACATTTAGGAGGCAAATTTTTAATATTTATAATATCCGTAACGGTGATGGGACAATACTGAGTAGCTAATTTTGTATCGCCTAGGTCCATCGATTCTTTACTAAATTTAACCGAATCCACACCTGAAGCCAACTTAAAATATTCGACCGGAATATCTAATTTTTTATATGTTTGCTCCATGAACATTGCCCATATAGGTAAAGCAGCCTGCGCCCCTTGTCCATACCAATTTGTAAATTTAACACGGTAATCATCAAAACCTACCCAAACACCGGCAGACAACTGTGGTGTAAATCCAACAAACCAAGCATCGGAGTATTTTTGAGTAGTTCCGGTTTTACCGGCAGCAGGATATTGGAAATAATTCCTTACTCTCATTCCGGTACCATAATTGATTACGTCTTCCATCATACTAGTTACAATGGAAGCTGTTTGCGGAGAAATAGCTTCGGTAATTTGCGGAGTAAATTTATGTATTAAAATTCCATAATGATCTTCAATTTTTAAAATTGCAATCGGATCAACATGGATACCATTATTAGCCAAAGTTCCATAAGCTGAAGTCATCTCTAGAGGAGTAACACCGGATGTTCCAAGCGCAATAGAAGGTACAGGGTCCAGTGGAGATTTAATGCCCATTCTGTGAGCAAATTTCACAACCTGTTTCGGCGGAGCAATATTACCGATAGTCATTCTGCCGGCTATAACATTAATAGAACGTGCAAGTGCATCACGCAAGGTCATATAACCACCATATTTAGTCCCAGCATTCTCAGGCGACCAACCTTTGTAATTGAATCTTTGATCCAATAAAGTGTATGCCGGAAAATATCCATTAGCTATAGCAACGGTATATACAAATGGTTTAAAAGCAGAACCGGGTTGTCTTCTTATTTCGGTTGCATGATTAAGACCGCGTCCAAATTTTTGATTCTCCCCACCGACCATTGCTTTGATTTCACCGGTTTTTGGATTGATAACTACAAATCCAACTTGAATGGTAGCTTCAACTTTTTTTACCGAATCTACGAATGACTTATTAAATTTCAGTTTGTTGTAAATGATTGCTCTTTTTTCCTGATTTGGAGCTTCTTTATATTCATTGGTGTTTCTTATTGCTTTATCAATCGCGCCGGCCAACAAACTTCTGTGATACCTCCATTTCCAATGATGATCGAACAAAATTTGATATTGCTTTATATGTTTCGCAGTAACTTGATTTGCAATTTTTTGCATACGTGAATCCAAAGAAGTATAAATATTCAAACCGTCCTTATAAATATCAAAGCCATATTTATCCGACATAGCGACCAATTTTCGCCTTATATACTCCATAAAGTATGGCGCTATTGAATGCTCGGCTCTAATATTTTCCGAAGCCAATTCAATAGGTTCCCGTTTAAGTTTCTTATATCGCTCTTCCGAAAGCATGCCGTTCACAACCATATTATGCAATACCAAGTTTCTGCGGTCAATTGCATTTTTATAATGTAGATAAGGGCTGTAATAATAAGGCGATTTCAACATTGCAATTAAAAGTGCCGCTTGAGGAAGAGTTAAATCTTTTCCTCTCTCGTTAAAATATACTCTAGCGGCTGTTTCTATTCCATAAGCACTTCTTCCAAAGTAAGATACATTAAAATATAATTGAAGTATTTCATTTTTAGTATAAGTTTTTTCAATTTGAACGGCTGTAATCCATTCTCTCATTTTTCTGATTATCGTTTGATAAAAA
>CBFDUR010000044.1:0-8913 GCA_965613005.1 uncultured Ignavibacteriales bacterium | reverse complement strand
AAGATCAGAGTATTCTCGAAATTGAAACCGACAAAGCTACTATAGAAGTTCCTTCTCCGGTTCCAGGAAAAGTTGTTGATGTAATAATTAAAAATGGAGAACAGGCTAAGGTAGGACAAATCTTAATGAAAGTTGAAACGACTAATTATGCCGGAACGAAACAGGAAATTATTCATGAAGTATTACCCGATAAGAAGAATGACAAATCCGATTTAAAATCCGCTGAAAAGAAAAATGATATTTTATTGGGTAAACTGGAAACGGTTGGAAGAACTGAAATGAATGTTCAACCGCCTATTACCAAAGGAGCCGCACCGGCAGCGCCTTCGGTAAGAAGACTTGCCAGAGAGATTGGCGTTGACATAAATAAAGTTTCCGGCAGCGGTCCTTATGGAAGAATTTCTGTGGATGATGTTAAAACTTTTGCCAAAAAATTAAATGAATCCAAAGGAAGCATAGGATTGGCGGTAGGTATAACGCAAGAAGTTCTGCCGGATTTCTCAAAATTCGGTGAAGTGGAAAGAAAATCAATGAGTAACATTCGTGTTAAAACGGCGGTTCATCTTGGTTATGCATGGTCTTCTATTCCTCATGTTACTCAACATGATACAGCGGATATTGGCGAACTTGAAAAATTTAGAAAGGCATATAATTCAAAGGTTGAAAAAACCGGCGGTAAATTAACAATTACTGCAATCTTATTGAAAGTAATCGCTTCCGCATTAAAGGTTTTCCCGCAATTCAATTCCTCTATAGATATGGAAAAGAAGGAAATAATCTACAAAAAATATTTCCATATCGGGATAGCCGTTGATACGGAGCATGGTCTTATTGTTCCTGTAATCAGAAATGTTGATAAGAAAAATATCGCCGAACTTTCGGTTGAAATGAATACAATTGCCGGGAAAGCGAGAACCAGAAAAATATCATTGGATGAATTGCAGGGCGGTAGTTTTACAATTACCAATTTGGGGGGTATCGGCGGTACTTCATTTACTCCAATCGTAAATTCTCCTGAGGTTGCTGTTTTAGGAGTATCCAGAGGAAGTTACGAATCTATTTATAAGGACGGAAATTTTGTACCCGGATTAATGCTCCCTCTCTCGTTATCTTATGATCATCGAATAATTGACGGCGCCGATGCTGCAAGATTCTTAAGATGGGTTTGTGAAGCGTTGGAACAACCGGTGAAAATATTAATTGAAGGATAAAATTAAGTTGGAATTTATAATACAGAATGTAAGATGAATTTTTTAAGTTTAATTCTACTTTCTGTATTTTGCAATCAATAATATCTATGGGAAAAAATATGGAAAAAACAAAAGTAGTTGTTATCGGCGGTGGTCCAGGCGGTTATGCCGCGGCTTTTCTTGCTGCCGATCTCGGAATGGATGTTACTCTTATTGATCCCGGTAAAAATCCCGGAGGCGTTTGTCTTTATAGGGGTTGCATACCTTCAAAGGCATTATTGCATGTTGCCAAGTTAATTAATGAAACGGAAGATGCCGGGAATTGGGGAATTGAATTCGGTAAACCAAAAATTAATTTAGATAAACTGAGAGAATGGAAAGAAGGTGTTGTCAATAAATTAACGGGCGGCTTAGGAATTCTTACAAAGCGAAGGAAGATTACCTACATTCAAGGAAAAGCAAAATTTATAAATTCAAGTACGTTAAAAATTTTAAAAAATGACGGGAGCGCAGAAGAATTTCAATTTGATAAAGCTATTGTAGCTACCGGTTCAGTAATTGCAACTATTCAGGCTCTTGAAATTGGTAGTGAAAGGATTCTTAATTCAACCTCCGCATTGAATTTACCCGCTATTCCTAAGAGTTTGTTGGTAATTGGCGGCGGTTATATCGGGTTGGAACTTGGATCCGTTTATAATGCTATCGGCAGTAAAGTATCGGTTGTAGAAATGACTCCGGGTTTACTCCCCGGCGCCGATAGGGATTTAGTATCTTTCCTTTCGAAACGGGTTGAGAAAAGTTTTGATAAGATTATGCTTAATTCTAAAGTGTTGGAAATGAAAGAGGTAAAGAACGGTATTAATGTTAAGATACAAGATAGGGACGGTAAAGTTGCAGAACATCTTTATGATTATGTTTTAATTTCAATCGGTAGAAAACCTGATACAAAAGGATTAGGAATTGAAAATACGAACATAATGACTAATGAACGCGGTTGGATAGTTGTTAATAAAAAAATGCAAACAAACGAACCAAATGTTTATGCTATCGGGGATATTGTGGGAGAACCCATGCTGGCTCATAAAGCTTCTCATGAAGGCAGAGTTGCGGTAGAATCAATTGCAGGATACAAAGTTGCTTTTGAACCGAGAGCAATTCCCGCTGTAGTTTTTACAGATCCCGAAATTGCATGGGCGGGTTTAACTGAAATGAAGGCTAAGGAAAAAGGAATAAATTACGAAGTTGCGAAATTTCCCTGGGCAGCTTCGGGAAGAGCAGCAACATTAGGCAGAAACGACGGCGTTACAAAATTACTTATTGAACCCGAAACAGAAAGAATATTAGGTGTCGGTATTTGCGGTCCCGGCGCGGGCGAGCTAATTGCCGAAGGTGTTCTGGCTATCGAGATGGGCGCAAATGCTACAGATCTAAAATTAACAATTCATCCGCATCCTACTTTATCCGAAACTTTAATGGAAGCCGCGGAAGCGTTCTTCGGACAAAGCACCCACATGTACAAACCGAAAGGATAAAACAAAAGAATAATTGTTTATTATATCTGCGGAGGTTTCGGCTAATAATACTTTGATGTGCCGGGAGAGTATAGTACAATTACTAATTTACCCTGTTAGATACCTTATTTTAACAAACAATAAAACCTTATTCCGATTATCTAACATGGTAAATTTTAATCGACAGCGCATCAAAATATTACCTAATCTTTAAGCTAATTACTTTTGTTTGATGTAGTTTTTTTATTATCTTTTTCCGATGAAATAACTTTTTGAATGAATCTTATCTAAAAAGGTAGTTTTCTTTTGAAAGAACACTGATTTTTATTAATATTCACAATTGGAAGATTTGAAAATGATCTTTTTAAATTAGCCTCATGGAATAAAAGACTAGTATAATTATGAAAAATAGAGTATTATTAAGTGAAATCCAAAACAACTAATAAATATTCCGAATCAGTAACAATACAAAGGCTGTCGGAGTTTTTTTTAACGATTGCCGGCTTAACATTATTTTCGATAGAGTTTATTAAAAATGTTTTTCTACCGCCCTATGAATTCGGAGAAATAACAAAGCACATGGACGAGCTTGGGGTAAAGTCATTACCAATATTGGGCGTTACCGGATTTATTATTGGGTTGGTCTTAGCGATGCAAAGTCAACCGGTGCTACAAAGATTCGGAGCAGGTTCGTTTTTACCTAGTATGGTTTCATTATCTGTAGTAAGAGAATTAGGTCCGGTAATCACTGCATTGATATTTGCCGGAAGAGTAAGTTCAGGGATCGGAGCGGAGCTGGGTTCAATGCGCGTTACTGAACAGATAGATGCTATGGAAGTTTCTGCTATTGAACCGTTTAAATTCTTAGTTGTTACGCGTGTACTAGCTTGCACAATTATTCTCCCAATTCTTACGGTTTATGTTATTTTCATAGCCATTTTCGGAGCTTATTTAGCTATCCTGCTTTCTACGGGAATGAATTTTCAACTTTATGTAAATTCCGTTGTCAGGTCTCTTCAATTTTCCGATATAATTCCGGGAATAGCTAAAACATTTGTATTTGGTTTTATCGTAGGAATTGTTGGAGCTTATAAAGGGTATAATGCTAAAAACGGAACTGCCGGAGTGGGAAAAGCTTCAACCAGTGCGGTTGTTTTATCTTCATTATTAATTTTACTTATGGATATGGTATTAGTAAAAATTACTGTATTGTTTTGGGGGTAGGGATGGTTGAAGTTTTTGATGTTTCAAAGGTATTCGGAGATTATATTGTTTTAGACGGCGTTTCATTTAAAGTGGATAACGGTGAAAATTTAGTGATTTTCGGAAGGAGCGGCAGCGGTAAAAGTGTTCTGCTTAAATGTATAGTGCAACTAATGAAACCGGATGCAGGTAAAATTTTTATTGACGGGGAAGATGTTCTTTCACTTTCATTGAAAAAACTAAATGAATTAAGAAAGCAGATCGGCTTCTTGTTTCAAAGCGCCGCCTTGTATGATTCCATGTCTGTGAGAGAAAATCTTGAATTCCCCTTGATTAGAAATTTTAAGTATACTCGGAAAGAAATAGAAGCTAAGGTTAAAAACGTTTTGGAGAAAGTTTCACTCGAAGAAGCTATCGATAAAATGCCTTCCCAACTTTCCGGGGGAATGAAAAAAAGAATTGGATTGGCGCGAACAATAATTACCGAACCGAAATTGATTTTATATGATGAGCCTACTACCGGCTTAGACCCGATAACTACCAAGGAGATGAGTAATTTGATTTTAGAGCTGCAAAAAGATCTTAATACAACCTCGTTAATTGTTACTCATGATCCTATTTGTGCTAAAATTATTGCCTCTTCGGCAGTGGTATTGAAAGATGGTAAAATAATGTACGAAGGAGATATCAATTCTTTAACGACTGCGCAAGAGCCTTTTTTGAAAAATTTTTTTTCAAGATAGATAATGGAAATTAAAATTGGAGTGATTAAATGAATAAAAATATGTCCGCAATTAGATTAGGGATTTTTATTTTTATAGGGCTTGCTATCCTAGTGTTAGCTGTCTTTTTGATCGGGCGGAAAGAATCCCTCTTTAGTTCAACATTTACTGTAAAGGCTTATTTCTCAAATATTGAAGGACTAAGAAGTGGCGCAGCCGTTCGTTTAAGCGGGATCGATGTGGGAAGTGTTGGTAGTACACAAATCGTTAATGACACTACCGGACGAGTTGAGGTCATAATGAAATTATCGAAGAATATAGCTAAATTTATAAGAACCAATACTAAAGCAACAATTGAAACCGAAGGACTTGTAGGTAATAAAGTTGTTGTATTAATAATGGGGAGCAGCCAGGCAGATCGAATAAAGGACGGAGGTGTAATCCAATCGAAGGAACCAATAGGATTTTCGGCAATTGTACAACAAACCGAAGGCATTATGCTCTATACCAAAAATATGACAAAAGACCTCTCTGAAATAATAGCGCGGATAAACCGCGGTGAAGGTTCGATAGGTAAGCTTTTGACGAATAATAAATTGTATAATAACGCTACTCAGCTAACCAAACAAGCCGGTGAAAGCCTCGTAGCAATAACTAATGAATTAAAAAGAATTACTTCTTTGTTTGATACTTTGGGTTTGGGCGTCCAACATCTTGTAACAAATGTTAACATGTCGGCTGTTGAGATTGATACGGTTATTGCCGGGATCAAGCTAGGTAAAGGTGTCCTCGGTAAATTATTGGTTGAAGAAAGCCCATTCGATTCTTCTTTAACTCTTACACTTGCCAATGTTCAAAAAACGGCTGCAAACGCTCGACTGGCTTCCTCCAGGCTTGCCGAAAATATGGAAGCTTTAAAACATAATTGGCTGTTCAAAGGTTATTTTGAAAATAGAGGTTATTGGGATAAAGCTAAGTATGAAGATGAAATTTCCAATAGGATGAAAGAACTGGATACAAAAATTAGAATTTTAAATCAAAGAATTTATCAATTACAGATTATCGAAAAGAAAATAGAATCAGAAAAAAAATAAAAATATTTTGAAATTTTCATGATAAAAAAGTTAAAACAAAAAAGAAATGATTTTAACTTTGAAATGATATTAAGTCGATTTTACCAAAGGTTGAAAGTTTTTAGTCTTGAAATTTGAAGCCTTTTTTATTCTGCTTATACATCTTGGACTTGGTAGTATAAGATTTAAAAATACTTGTATTGCTCTTACTTCTTTTTTACCTCTTTTATTATTTTTAGTTTTGTATATTTAATTTTTTATTTAAAAAAACAGTTGAATTTAAGTAGTACTGATAGTCATTCAGTGCTACCGGAAAATATTTTAATAATTTTTATCAAGCGTGTTAATTTTAAATTTTCAGAATATATGACTGATACAGGTAGTACATTCAAAAACAAAAGAATCATTGTTAAAGGAGCAAGAGAACACAACTTAAAAAATCTTACTTTCGAATTGCCGAGGAATAAACTAATCGTTTTTACAGGAGTAAGCGGCAGCGGTAAATCATCTCTTGTATTCGATACGATTTATGCGGAAGGACAAAGAAGATATGTCGAAAGTCTTTCTTCATACGCGCGTCAGTTTTTGGAAAGAATAAATAAACCTGACGTAGATATGATACAAGGCATTAGCCCTGCTGTTGCAATTGAACAAAAAACCGGAGCGAGAAATACAAGATCAACCGTAGGTACAACTACCGAAATTTATGATTACCTTCGCCTGCTCTTTGCCAGAATAGGAAAAACAATTTGTTTTGAATGCGGTAAAGAGGTGAAAAAAGCCGGTACGGGAACTGTCTCCGATTGGTTGGAAAAGCAACCTGATGGTAGTAAATATTACCTTACTTTCCCACTTCATTACCATAAAGGACACAAAATCAATGAAGAACTGGAACTTCTTAAAAAAAGAGGATTTTTCAGAATATTCCACAAAGGCTCTATTATTAATTTAAATGAAGAAGAATTTTTACCTAAAAGAAAAGAGCATATTTATGTAATTATTGAAAGATTAAAATTACATAAAGGAAAAGTAAGAGAGCAATTAGCCGATGCTATAGAAGTTACATTTAAAGAGGGAGAAGATAGACTTGCATTAATACATGCCGGATCAGGTGAGGTTAAAGCGTTTAATAAATTTTATGAATGTTGCGGTATAAGGTATGAAGAGCCGGAACCACGGTTTTTCTCTTTTAATAATCCCTTCGGTGCTTGTCCGGTTTGCCAGGGTTTTAGTAGAACGATAGGTATAGATATGAATCTCGTTGTACCGAATCCAAATTTATCGATTATGGATGGTGCGATTGCTCCTTTCCGTTCAGCAAAATATAGTTCACATCAAAGAGACCTTGTACGTAATATCAAACTCTACAAAATACCTTTAAATATCCCTTTCAAGGATTTAAGTTCTGCTCAAGTGTCGTTAATACGAAAGGGCTTTGATGATTTTATAGGTATAGATAAATTTTTTGAAAAGTTGGGAAGTAAATCTTATAAAATGCACATTCGAGTACTTTTGAGCAGGTATCGTGGATATACAACATGTACTGCATGTAAAGGTTCCAGACTTAGAAGGGAAGCTCTACAAGTAAAAATTAATAATAAATCTATTTATGATTTGGTAAAGATTCCGGTGGAAGAATCATTAAAATTCTTTAATAATTTAGAGCTTCCGGAATACGATAAGCTAGTTGCAGAAAGAATTTTCAAAGAGATTATCAAACGGTTAACTTTCCTTAATAATGTAGGAATAGGATATTTAACGTTAGATAGGTTGAGCGGCACTTTATCGGGTGGAGAAACACAACGAATTAATCTGGCTACTTCACTAGGTTCCTCATTAGTCGGTACTTTATATGTTCTTGATGAACCGAGCATCGGGCTTCATCCAAGGGATAATTCAAGATTGATAAATCTTCTCAAAAATTTAAGGGATATTGGAAATACCGTTTTAGTTGTTGAGCATGATCCTGATATGATGAGAGCAGCCGATTTACTGGTAGATATGGGACCTCAAGCGGGTATTAATGGTGGCGAGATAATTGCCATGGGAACTTACAACGATATAGTCAATAATAAAAAATCTCTAACCGGGAAATACTTAACCGGGCAATTAAGTATCCCTCTCCCGGCGAAAAGGAATACCGAAAAAACTAAAACAATAAAAATCAAAGGCGCTAAAGAACATAACATGAAAAATATAGATGTGGAAATACCTTTGAATAAGTTTGTAGTGATTACGGGTGTTAGCGGCTCAGGTAAAAGTACTTTGATTTACGATATTTTGTATGGGGGACTTGCAAAACGCATGGGAAAAAACCCTCCGAAGATTGGCAAATTCGAGGATATTGTTGGATATGAATATATTGATGATCTTGAAATTGTAGATCAATCACCTATCGGAAAAACACCTCGTTCAAATCCGATAAGTTACATTAAAGCTTATGAACATATACGTGAATTATTTGCATCTACTCATCAGGCTAGAGCAAGAGGGTATAAACCGGGATATTTTTCATTTAACGTGCCCGGTGGAAGATGCGAAACTTGCCAGGGAGACGGTTTTATTAAAGTTGAAATGCAGTTTTTAGCCGATCTTTATCTTGAGTGTGAAGATTGTAACGGGACTAGATTTAAAAAAGAAATAAGGGAAATCACTTACCATGGAAAAAATTTGGTTGATGTTCTTAATATGACCGTAGATGAAGCCGTTGAATTTTTTAAAGAAAATGATAAGATTGTAAAGCATATACAATTGTTGGCGGATGTTGGTTTGGGATACTTAAAACTTGGGCAACCGTCTAATACTTTGTCAGGCGGTGAAGCTCAAAGAATTAAATTAGCTTCGCGTTTGACCGCACAGCGTGAAAAAAAACATACTCTTTTTATTTTTGATGAACCGACAACGGGGTTACATTTTGATGATATCTCAAAACTTTTAAATTGTTTCAATATGCTTCTGAAAAGAAACAATTCTATCTGCATTATTGAACACAATCTTGATGTGATTAAATGTGCCGATTATGTAATTGATCTCGGTCCCGAAGCAGGTGATAAAGGAGGTGAGATTGTAGCATTGGGTACGCCTGAGGAAATAGCTGAAAATGAAAATTCATGGACAGGTAAATATCTAAAAAAATATTTGAACTGAAGTAAAACGACGATTTGGAATATAATATCGGTTATAATGATGTTATTTTATCCATAAGATATATTTT
>CBFDUR010000043.1:0-8921 GCA_965613005.1 uncultured Ignavibacteriales bacterium | reverse complement strand
AAAAAAAGAAGTATAAATCCAAGTATTTCTAGAAAAAAAAGCAAGAGCCATAAATATTATTTATCAACAAAATTTCTTTAATAAGATATACATACTGAATAATATTTATATTATACCCTTTTTAGTATGATTACGCAATTATCTAATAATATAAACTAAATATGAAAATCCGATATTAAAAAATATACCGATAAGATCGAGGATGAGCTGAAGAGGTTTTGGAAGAAAAAAAATAATGGGTTTTAATAGTAAGGGTATGGCTTTAAACATCAAAGGAGATATTGGGATACAACTGGAATTTAAAGATGGAGGTAAGAATGGTAAAATAAGGGGGAGAGTAATCGATGGGAAAACAGGAGAACCGTTAATATCTGTTAACGTTGTTATTACTCATATCGTGTTGAATAACGGAAAGGCAGTTCCATTAAATAATTCAATGGGTGCTGCTACAGATGCAAATGGTTATTATTTTATCTTAGATGTACCTCCCGGTACTTATTATTTAAAAGCAAGTATGATCGGTTATTCTGCGGAAATTAAAAAAAACATTGAAGTTGGCGAAGATAGGACAATTATAGCTAACTTCCGGTTAGAGCCTAGTAGTATTGAAGTTGGACAAGTAGTAGTTACTGCTAGAAAAGAAATTATCAAACCGGATGTAAGTGCAACCCAGGAAGTAATTGGACCACAACGATTAGAGCAACTGCCTGTCACTAGGGTAGATGAAGTCCTCGGCATGATAAAAGGAGTACAATTAGTGAGCAATGCTGAGGGAAACGGATTAAGTATTCGTGGAGGTTCTATAAGAGGAACAGACATAAGGCTAAACGGTATGTCCTTAAGAGATCCGCGTACGGGTAATTCTTATCTGGCTTTAAATGCTACCACTATTAAAAAAATTCAAGTAATTACCGGAGGGTTTGAAGCTAAATATGGTGGTATTCAATCGGGACTGGTAAATATCATTACTAAAAATGGTCAAAGAGATAGGTATAGGTTTTCATTTAGAGCCGATATAACGCCCTCCAATCAAAAGAGATTTTTCGGTACTAATCCTTGGAGTAAGGATTCCTGGATATATAAAGTCTTCGCCGGTAAATATGCAATGCATGGTGTTCCGGTTGGTGATACAACTGTGCCTAATGAATTTCGTAATTTTAAAGGTTGGACTAATCCGTCGGCATGGAGTGACGCTACTGTACCAAGTCGTGCGCTTGATTCTTTGCAAAAACTTAATTTGTGGAAAGCACAGCATCCGTTATATAATTTTGCTAATAAACCGGATGTATTATATGAAGGTAATTTGAACGGACCATTTCCGGGAGCTTCTATTCCCATCTTAGGTGAATATGCAAAAAGAACAACTTTCTTATTAGGCTTTAAATATGAAAATTCTCAGCTTGCTTTTCCCATAGGTCCTAGAAATAATTATGTCGATTGGAATGCACAATTAAAGCTAACATCTTCTTTTCCTAATCATTTGAGGGTGTCGTTAAATGGAATGTTTGCAAACATCCTACGGCGGTGCGCTGGTTGATATGGCCAGCAGTTATAATTATTTTAACAGCACCCCTAGTTCAATCATAAGGCAAGCAAGTACTTTAGGCGGCGGCAGCTTTTATCAACTATTCAATAAAAGTAGATTTCAATATTATCAACAGAGATATATCTTAGGGGGTGTTAAATTAACACAGCTAGTCTCGAATAAAGCATTTTATACTGTTTATCTCCAAATGGATTATACTGATCAAAATCTATCTCCCTTTTCTATGGATACAAGCCGGCATAGTGACTATTATTATATTTATAGTGATAAAGCTAAAAGAACATATAAGTTTTATGTCCCGGAATATGGAAGTCCCAACTCATCAACAAATTTCAGATATGATGCATATAATATGTTTGCTCTTTATGGAGGAGCACAGCGAGTAGATTCTTCACACTCATTATCCATACGCTTTAGAGGTGATTTTACTGCACAGTTAGGTCTCCATCACCAGATAGGTGTCGGTTTCTCAGCTCAATATGAGAATATGTTCGTTTATACCGGTACGTGGTTGCAATCTGAGCTTGCTTATTCACCTGATACCTGGCAATACTATTCGGCAAAGCCTTTAATATTGGGATTCTATGCACAAGATAAGATTGAGTTTGAAGGTATGACTCTTAATGCAGGTTTCAGAGTCGATTATTTAAATCCGATGAAAAAAGGTTTCCGAGTTGGTTTTCCTCTTAATGATAATTATAAGAATTTATGGAATCAAATATATCCAAATCTTCCAGGGACTCCTTATAGTTATGAAAGATGGTTAAAATATAGAAATCTTCTAGCAAATCCTCCCGGTTGGCCGGAAACGGCAGATAAAATTCAAGTGTATTTTTCACCGAGACTCGGTGTCTCTTTCCCAATTACGAAAAGTAGCAAAATGTATTTTAATTATGGGCTTTTTTATCAACGACCTCCTACAGCCTTTATGTATAATTTATATGTTACTCAAGGAGGAGTTACTTTACCTACACCGGGACTTTTAATGGGTGAAACAATTTCGTATGAATTCGGTTTTGAGCAGATGATAATTAACCGATTCCTTCTGAATATTACTACTTATTATAAAGATGTTCGAAACCTTCCTTTGAGTAGAACTTATGTAAACTACTATGAAGATAATGATGTTTCAGAATATTATCCCGATCGTTTCAATGATATTAGAGGTGTGGAATTAAGATTAGAGAGGCCTATTGGAAAATATATCACTTTCAATGCAATGTATGATTATATGCTTATAAGCAGCGGACAGGTTGGTGTAGCGGTAATCTATGAAAATCGAGTTAAATATAGAGAAAATTTATTACGTTCGCCAAATATAAGTACTACCGAACCTCAACCGAGAGCTAATATTAATCTCAATCTTCACTCACCGGTAAATTTTGGTCCATCATTATTTGGGATAAAATGGCTAAGTAATTGGCAGGCTAATTTCTATTTCAAGTGGCAAGCCGGCGGAAGAATTTTATTAAACCCGGAAGAACCAAATCCGAAAAATAGATTTTATGCAAATGTGGTGAATAGATGGAATATAGATTTACTGGTTTCAAAGATGATTAACACTTCTTTCGGAAGTTTAGAATTTGAACTTATTATTAAGAATTTAACAAATAACAAATGGTTAATTCCAAGCAATATGACTCAAGAACAATTTAGCGAATATAAGACTTCCTTAAAGACACCGGATAAAGGAGGAAATGATGAATGGGGGCAATATAAGTCTAACGATAATCATATTAAAATTGGTTGGTTGGAAGCCCCTATTTTCTTAAACCCCCGGAGAATATTATTTGGAATAAGGGTAAACTTATAGTGTGAATTATTTAACAGCTAATAACAAGCCGATAAAAATAAATTAATATTTTGTAATATAAGTTCAGGAATTAAGATGGAAAAAAGAAAAATACTGCATAAATTGTTAACTATTGTGTGGCTTACTTTTACGGTGATATTTGCTCAACAACGCAATTATAATCCTCCTCCTATGTTGATAAACGTCGGTGGTATAAATTTAAGTATGAATAAACTAATGGGAGACGGCGGGTTACAATCTCAGTTCAGTTGGGATTTAACAGGTGCTCACCCTCAAAATACAGAAATATTTTATTATCCGGCTGACTGGTACAAATCTAATATGTTGTATCAAATATTTAATCCTTTAGTATTGGATAAAAATGGAATAATAGATGAGTTCGGCAAAAAACATGCTATGTATACAAGAGGCGATGCATTAACAAATTACGGATTCACTGATTGGGCTTATGAAGTTAGGAGATATCGACCGCCCCATATAATAGTTAATGGAATAGAAGTTGACCCGCCTTACCGGTGGTATGTTAATAAAAATTTGAAAGTAGCCGAAAAAATTGTTTTTGAAGATGTTCTCCCGCAATTCGGTATTAGAAGCCATGTTGAAATCTCTGCTTTTAGTAACCCTAATCTAGCAAATGTAATAATATGGAAAGCAACTCATAAATTTACAGGTGAAATAAAATTACCTAGAAATGCAAGTACCTCGCGCGATACATTGCCCAATCAAACCATAAGATTTTGGTGGCCTATATCATTTAGTTTTGGACCGACGAAAGCCGGTGAGAGAGCGGTTATGGGAGCTTTTGCTCATGAAGGACAGGATGATCTTGACAGTTGGTTTAGGGTAAAAAATCAATTAGCGAAAAATGCCCCGCGCGATAGTCTTTATGTAGCTTATTATTGGGATTCTAAAAATCCTAATACTAGAGCTTATTCAAATGGTTCTAAAGATGATACCGGCGATCCGGATAGAATAACGGGTTTTCTATATTCTCCTCAAATGCCCGGCTTTACGTTATTGTATGCAGATAAATCTGCTAGTCAAAAAGTAGATGACATAAGTCAACCTTACTCAATGCCGCATGCTTCAATTGTAAAGGACTTGTGGGGTAGAAGAGATGCCGGTTTGTTGTTAACTTATAGGGGAGATGATGGCCGCGGAAGATTTCCTTTGGACCCTATAACCGCAGGATTGGCAACTTCACCCGAAAAGGGTCCAATGAGGTTTATAACCGTAGGTCCTTATTCGCTAACTAAAAATTCTGCTATAGGAAGATTTGATTCAATTACTTTTGCCTATGCTGTTGGTGTCGGAAGTATGAATTGGCAAGAGGCTGATTCCGTTGGTAAGCTTTGGATGCAAGGGAAGATAACCGATGAACAAAAAGATAGTGCAATTTATAGAATCGGTAAAAAAAGATTATCTGAAACAATGCAAAGAGCCTACTGGGCTTGGGAAAGATTAGTTAAAGGGAAAAATATACCCGCTCCTCCACCATCTCCGGATATCGAAGTTAAATCAGGACCCAATCTTATTTTTGTAAGTTGGTCATACCCGGATAATTCTTATTTCAATGACCCTAACACAGGTGTGGATGATTGGTATGAATGGAAAGTTTACCGAAAACAAGGTGCACAATATGTTAATGATCCGTTAGACCAAAATAGCGGCGCACAATGGAAATTAGTATTTTCGACAATAAATAGAAATCAAACAACTTTTGTTGATTCTAATGTTACAAGAGGTATCGATTATTATTATGCAGTTACTGCAGTAAATAACGGGACACAAAATACCGATGGTATTTATCCCGGTCAAAAACTTGAAAGCTCACGTTTTCTAAATGCTACTTTACTTCCCGCCGTACCTTTTAGACCGGGACTTAATGAAACAGATAAAGTTAGGGTTGTTCCTAATCCGGCAACGGTGGCTGCCGGAAGAGCTTTAATTTCCGGAACACCGGATAAGATATCTTTCTTCAATTTACCCATTAAATGTACTTTAACTATTTTTACCGAGACAGGAAATATTGTAAAAAAAATTAATCATTACGGTACTGCCGATGAAGAATGGAATCAAAGGACCGATGAAAACCAATATGTTGCCAGCGGTATTTATATTTTAGCGGTTACCAATGCTCAAGATATAAATGGGAAACCACTTAAAAATCAGTTTATTAAATTTATTTTAGTTCGCTAATAACCCAAAACAGTAAATGAAAATTAAAAAAAAGATTTTGGTATTTATTGGAGGTTTTGATGAGACTTAATCCAAAAATTTTTAAAATATTATTAGGTTTGTGTTTTCTTTTCATTATTAATACGAATGCACAGATTCAAAAAAAAGCTCAGGTAGGATTTCGCTTTTTAACGAACCCTGTTTCTGCTGAAGTTATGGGAAGAGGCGGGGTTGGCGTTGTAGCAACTTATAATTCAAACGGTATCTTTTGGAATCCTGCACTCATAGGGTTAATTAAAAAGTCGGTCGATATTAGTCTAAATCATACAAAAGATATTGCAGATATTAACTATAACGCAGTAGCAGCGGCAGTTCGTCTGGGGAATTTTGGTGTAATCGGCTTTAGTTTACTTGCAATGGATTACGGTACTTTTTATCAAACTGTGAGAGCTAATAATGCCCAAGGATATATTGAAACAGGTACTTTTTCTCCTACCGCAGTTGAATTTGGGATGGGATTTTCTCAAAAAGTTACCGATCGTTTTTCTTATGGAGTTCAAATTAAGTATGTTCGTCAAAATTTAGGTAAAGCTTGGATTGCCGTATCCGGTGATTCACTTAATGATCCCAATTTTCGAAGAAAATTGCAAAAGTATGTTCAAAGCACGATTGCTTTTGATGTGGGCACATTTTATGACTTTCATTATAAAGGCATTAAATTTGCAGCTACTATACAGAACATCTCTCGTGAGTTAAAATATGAAAATCAAAAGTTCCCTCTACCTTTTGCAATTAGTTTTGGAGCTACTGTTGACCCATTAAGCTTTTTTATTGATGGTCAAACAGGTAAGGCAATTGTTTTAAGTTTTGAATCAAGACACCCGCGTGATTATGGTGGAAGAATGAAATTTGGCGCAGAGTATCATTTTTTAGATTCGTTTACTGTCAGAGCCGGATATATGCTCAATTATGATGAACGAAATTTTACCGCCGGATTCGGTGTTAAGCAAGAAGTTTCAGGAATGTATTTAAGAGTAAATTATGCTTTTCAACCTTACGGCATTTTTGGGAATGTCCAATTTATATCAATTGGAATAAGTTATTGATACTTAAGAATATATTTATTTTTAATTAATTCAAAATTTTTAAGTATGTCAATAAGAGAATTGATCCGACCTAAGTTTTTACCATGTTTAAAACGACTTACCGCCCAAAATCAAAGTTCTGCGTAAGGTTGGCTATTAATCGGAAATTAATATATTCTCTGTTATTATAAATATCTAATTGTTCAATGTGTTTATTATTAAAAATAAACCGGAAGCAAGCATGAAATTAAAATCCTTTATTTTAATATTTTTTATTATTCCAAATCTGATTTTTGCTCAGAAGAGTTGGATCAGAATCAACCAACTGGGATATCTCCAAAACTCTATTAAAGTTGCTGTATTAATTAGTAAAGAGAAATTAAATCCAAATTCGTTTGAGTTACGTGATGCAAAAACCGGTAACGTTTTGTGGAAAGGAACTAAAATTAAATCTTATGGTAGTTGGGATGGTTTTAAAAGTACATTTCGATTATATTTTTCCAATTTTAAAAAGAAAGGAACATATTATTTAAGATTTTCCAATATAAATTCTCCTACTTTTAGGATTAATAATGATGTATATAATGGTACTGCTGATTTTTTATTAAAATATATACGCGAGCAACAGGAGGGTTATAATCCTTTTTTGAGAGATTCAGATTACACTCATGACGGTTTTGTAGTTGATAATCCAAGAAACGAAGGGAAATATATTGATGTAAAGGGGGGCTGGGCCGACGCTACCGATTATCTGAAATATGTAACAACATCAGCAACAGCGGATTATCAATTGATGTTTGCGTATGAGATGAATCCGGGTATGTTTACTGATAAATATGATAAAAACGGAGACCCCGGTGCAAACGGCATACCTGATATTCTAGATGAAGCTAAATGGGGGTTAAATTGGTTGGTTAAAATGAATCCTGATTCCGGGATAATGTACAATCAAGTTGCTGATGACAGGGATCATACTGAATTCAGGTTACCCGATCACGATTCAGTAAATTACGGATATGGGAAAGGATTGGGAAGACCGGTTTATTTTGTTACCGGAAAACGACAAGGGATAGGTAAGTATAAAAATAGAACTACGGGTGTTTCTTCTACTGCAGCTAAATTTGCCTCTACTTTTGCTTTGGGTGCAAGATTATTGAAAAAATATTATCCTAATTTTGCAAAAAAAATTAAAATAAAAGCAATACAAGCTTATGAATTTGCGAAAACCGATTTAGGTGTTACTCAAACCGCTAGTTATAATTCTCCGTATTTTTATGAAGAAAGTGACTATGTTGACGATTTGGAATTAGCTGCCGTGCAGCTTTATAAAACCCTGAATGATCCGGAGTATTTAAAAGAAGCTGTTTATTGGGGAAGTATTGAGCCGGTTAAACCTTGGATGGGTGCTGATACTGCTAGGCATTATCAATGGTATCCGTTTATAAACTTAGGGCACTATCTTCTTGCTGAATCGTCTGATAAAAATATATCAAAAGAGTTCACCCGCTATCTATGGCAGGGATTAAATAGAATAAAGAATAAAGGTAAAAATAATCCGTTTCTTATTGGAATCCCATTTATATGGTGTTCTAATAATCTTGTTTCCGCTGCAATTACCCAGGCTAATCTTTATAGAAAAATTACAAATGATACAACATTTGCCGAAATGGAAGCTGCACTTCGCGATTGGTTATTTGGAGTTAATCCGTGGGGTACAAGTTTCATAATCGGATTGCCTAAAAACGGTGTTTATCCTTCAGATCCTCAATCTCCAATTTTTTTAATTACTCACCGGCAAATTGATGGTGGTTTAGTCGACGGACCTGTTTACGGAACTATTTTCAAACGTTTAGTTGGTTTGAAATTATACAAGCCTGATAAATATTCTGAATTCCAATCAAAATATTTAGTTTATCATGATGATTGGGGAGATTATTCAACTAATGAACCTACGCTTGACGGAACAGCTAGTCTAGCTTATTATTTATCTGCGATGCAAGCCGAAGGTAAAAACATAAAGAAAAATAGGAATGGTAAGTAATTAGTAAAAAAGAATATACACTTTATCCGGTTTAAATAACTTATATTGTATAATTATTATGCTAAATTTCATATTGTTGAATCTTTTGAAATAATTTAACACCTAAATATAGCTTGAAGATTAGACACAGAATTGATTCAACCTAAGCTTTTGCCATGCTTAGAATGACTAACCGCCCAAAATCAAAGTTCTGTGTAAGGTTAGCTATTAATCGGAAATTAATATATTCTCTGTTATTATAAATATCTAATTGTTCAA
>CBFDUR010000042.1:0-8982 GCA_965613005.1 uncultured Ignavibacteriales bacterium | reverse complement strand
TCTTTTTAAGAAATTATCCCGAGTATATGGCGGGCTTGATAATGATTGGACTTGCGAGATGTATTGCAATGGTTTTGGTATGGAACGATTTGGCTAAAGGTGACAGTGAATATGCTGCAGGTTTAGTTGCGTTAAATTCAATATTCCAAGTATTGTTTTATTCATTATTTGCCTATGTTTTCCTGAGCGTTGTTCCAAAGTGGTTTGGATTACATTCTTTTGCAGTTAATATTACAATAGGTCAAATTGCCGAAAGTGTTCTGATATATTTGGGAATTCCTTTTGCTGCCGGAATGTTTTCCCGTTTTGTTCTTGTTAAAAGGAAAGGACGTAATTGGTACGAACGAAAATTTATACCTAAAATATCCCCGATTACACTTTGGGCATTATTGTTTACAATTGTTGTTATGTTTTCCCTTAAAGGCGGATTGATTGTTTCTATTCCGCTCGACGTAGTTAGAATTGCAATTCCTCTGATATTGTATTTTATAATCATGTTTTTCATTTCATTTTATATGGGGAAAAAAGTTGGTGCAAACTATCCTCAAACAGCAACTTTATCGTTTACAGCGGCAAGCAATAACTTTGAGCTTGCAATTGCAGTTGCAATTGCAGTATTTGGAATTAACTCGGGTGAGGCATTTGCGGCGGTAATAGGACCCTTGGTTGAAGTGCCGGTTTTAATAAGTCTGGTAAATGTGTCGTTATGGTTTCAGAAAAAATATTTTGCCGATACTGAAACTGTGAAACCACAGCCAAATTAAAAGATATGAATGCAGGCTTTTGCACCCGGCCGTCATTTATCCGGTTGTCGGGGGACCATTCTTCGACAAAGATATTTGCAATTTGACAATCGTCATTATGATATGGTTATAGTCAAATCGATACCTTTTATAATATGACTAAATACTATTCTTGAATAAACCGATTATCTGATTTTAGCCTACTTGGGGTGTTTTATGATTTCTTGAAATGCCCTTTTACTAGTTTATTATGGGTGTATTTATGTCGATTTCTTTATCTGTGTGAATCAGTGTATAATAAAAATTTATAAAATTCGGCATCGAAAGGATGTTTATAAATAGGAATAATTTTAAGAAAATCATCTCTTATCAGGCGGAGTTCAGCTTTACCAAGCGAAATCGGACCTCACATTTTCCCAGCTTCCTATTTTCATATACTCACAGACTCTCGTCATTGCCGTATCAGGCGCATATTCAATATAGGTTCCAATAATTTCCATCCTTGTTTTTCAATTACTAATTTGTTAATATTATCCTAATTAAATATCCTATTCCAATTTTTGTTCAAAGAGAATCAGATGAATAAATTATCAGAAAAACAAAAAAAATATTTTTGGGATTGTAATTTTGATGAATTGAATTTTGAAGATCATAAAAAATTCATATTAATTAGATTGCTTACTTTTGCTGATTTTGAAGGGATAAAATTTATATTAAAAAATTATTCCGCTAAAGAAGTAAATGATTATATAAATTCAAAAGGAGCAATGACTCTTACGCATAATAATTTATGTTTTTGGCAAAAACTAACAAAGTATGATGAACTCTGGGAAAAATAAAATATTTTATAATGTTTTAGATAACAGCAGAACACAAATACTCGATAAGCTGTCAAAGTTTAAAAATGATTTTTATCTCGCCGGTGGAACATCGTTAGCCTTACAAATAGGACATCGTATATCCGTTGATTTCAATTTTTTTACATCTGAAAAGTTTGATAATTTATTTTTAATTGAAAAAATAAAACAAATATTTTTTGAGGAATCTCTAATAATAGTCCAAAATGAAGTGGATATTCTTACAATACTTTTGAATGATGTTGTAAAAATTTCATTTTTCAAATTAGGTTATAATAATTTTTTATCTTTAGTTGAAACTCAGCATTTCGATTTAGCTTCAATTAAAGAAATAGGAGTAATGAAGTTATTGGCTTTGTTTAGGGCAACGTATAAAGATTATGTTGACCTGTATTATATTTTGAAAATTTACGACCTAAATGAACTAATTACGATAGCAGAGCAAAAACATCCCGATTTTGAAAAGACGATTTATCTGAAAGCACTACTTTCATTTGACGATGTTGATAATATGCCTATCAGATATTTGAAGGGGTTTGAAGTTGACAGAGAAAAAGTATTTGCTTTTATTGAAAGAGAAACAATTAGATATATTAAAGATAATTTATAAACTAATGCAGTTGGATTTGCAAGTAGGTAGTTCTAAGCATGGGTATTTTTGAAAAATATCAACTCTTACTTATCGAAAACAAAAATCTCTCAGACGAAAATGAACTTAAAAAATGAACTTAAAAAATTTAATTTTGATCCTTCCATTTTTCATAATTCTTTTAGAGAACAAAATTTAAATAAATCTTTAACCGGCGTTAATATGACCGGTGCTACTGAGGAAAAGGTTAGGTTATTTATGTCAATATTTGCCGGCAGAAAGGATGTTTACGCAAAGAGATGGATAAGTAAAACAGGCAAATCGGGTTATTCTCCGGTTTGCTTAAATGAATGGATAAGTAATGTATGCGATAAACCTAACCTGGACAAGCCGGAACTCAAAAGGAATATATAGCGACAATTTATAAAAACGGTACATGTAAATTCTGAAGTATGAATGTATGTTGATGTATGACTGTTTGTCCGAAGAACATTGTGCGTATGATTTACCATACAATCATACAGTCATCCATACAATATTGAACAAATTACAAATCAATATTTTCTGCCAAATAATACACGAATATCTCTGATAAGATACTAATGTTAAATGCTCCATCTGTCCAAATAAAGCTTACGAAAAGTTGGATGAAGAAATAATTGAAAAACATCAAACGGTTGTTGATAGTCCGGTTTGGGTATAAGTTTTACCGAAGACCAAATTGAAGATCATATATTTTATCATGGTTAACTTTTTAAATAATACAACTACTTTTTAAATAATACAATTACTTTGTCAGGGCACAAAGGAGCGATTAACATCACCTGCGGCAATTCCTTTAACGTTTTCAGTAACACTTGAATCCGAGATTGTAATGTTAATTCCCTCAGGAAATATCCAATTGAGTTTTTTATAAAAACTAATCTTTCCGAGAAATCTATCTTTAATCATTTGATCATCGGAACTGTTAATAATACCGTCATTATTAACATCTGCAGCAAGTTTTTGTAAAGAATCCAAAGCTGTCCGGTTATTAAGATACTTTTGTATTGTCAATATATCTAAGTTATTTACACCTCCCCACCCTCCTGATTTAGAAAAGCTAATTTTATATGAGCCCGAAATTAAATTTGTAAATTGATAATTTCCGGAACTGTCGGATAACGTATTCCTCGTTTGTCCCCCACCGGTTAAAGCAACGATAACATCTTTGATAGGCGTGTTTGAACTATTATCATAAGTGATTTTGCCTTTTAGTGTAAAGCCCAAACCTTCACCCGGAGTAATTGTGACGATGCCGCCTTCGGGGATTATTTTCGTCCTGATTACCGTAACATTATTTTCAATAAACGAATTAGTAACCGTTCTTTTCCCACCTTGGACAACAGTAACAGTATCCCATCCACTTGGGACGGTGATATCCGCAGTCAAAGGATAATTAAAAATCGAAATTTTCAATCCATCTAATGGTTCAAGTTCGATTTTATTATTATCCTGTAAAATGGGATTATAATAAAAACTTTCTCTTTCTTTTATATAACGTGTAACATTGCCTACAGTTTCAACCCATAACTTTCCGCTATCCGATTTTTGTTTTATCCATTCACAAAGCGCAGTAAACCATTCGGTAGACATCGGATAGTACGTATTTTTTACAGAATCAATTTTTGAGAATGGGAATATTTCATGCCCCATTAAAATTGTCCATTTACCTAGGTTAATCGATTCGGTTAGTACTTTATTTTCATATTTAGTTAATGCTTTTAAATCGTCGGTTTGATTTCTGGGTTTGCTGAAAGGCACATCAGTCGATGCTAAATTGTACCAATTCAATCCGGTAATATCAGGCCCATCAGCAAAAATGCTGCATCCTCTGGCAGCTTCAAAATATTTAGAGGCGACTTCCTCAACAGTTGAATCTTCGGCACAGTAAGGATATGCCAATGTTATAACTTGCTGATTAGGAATTTTTTCTTGAATTATTTTCTTGCTTTGATAAAGTTCATACGTTATAGTATGTGGTGTATATTCATTACCTACGGGTAATTTAGTTAAATACGGATGAGTCATTGTATGGGCACCCATTTCATGACCTTCTTTTGCCATTTCTCTAAACTGCCACCAAAACCCATATCTATAAATTGCCGTTAAAGTAGTATCTGTTAATGAACCGGCTATTAAATAAAAAGTACCGTGAAATCCGAATTCATTCAAAATCGGTCTTGCATAAGTATACTGCGACATAAAACCATCATCAAAAGAAAATGAATATGCAGATTTTTTCCCGTCTGCCCAAGTTTTTATAGAAACTTTTCCGTATGATTGTGTTGCGGTTATATTTTTTTTGTTTTTCTTTTCTTTCGCATTATCCGGTTTTGAAAAGATAAAAGGAGTAAATAATAACCCTGTTAGAAGAATAATTAATATTATTTTACTGAAACCTCTTTTTTGCATCTTATTCTTTCACTCGATAATTGTTCAGGCGTCCTTTAAAAAAGTATTTTTCTTGTGATAAAGCTTGGATTTTTTAAAATTCACAATTCGAAAATATGGAAATAACCTTTTTCAAATATACCTTATACATAAAATTTTCATCAAATAGATATTTCCTCTTTATCGTTAAAACTACGAAAAATTTACTCCGTATGTTTTCCCTTTGACTTATTTTTATACATGATATGTTAAATTAATACATTTATAATCTATAATATAGTATTCACGCAATAAATATTTATATTTTATATAATATTAAGCCCTTTAGTTTCTTAACAACTTTAAATAGCAACAATAAGCAAGCCAATGAATAACTTGAGAGAAGAAAATATATTTAATAGAGCTTCTGCAAAATAAACGTTTTGTCATTTCGAACCCGTTTTTTGGGTGAGAAATCTTCTGATTATTGCATATATTAAGAGATTTCTTCCTTCGGTCGAAATGACAAATCGTTCAAATGTCTTATTTTGCAGAAACTCGAATCATCATAAATAATTATTGGAATTCGTTCTATTTAATAGTATATTTTATTAATTTTAAAAATGATTAAAAATTATTTAGGAAACTCAAATGGCTGATTTAACAAAAAGCGGCATTTTAAATGCTTTGAAAAAGGTAGACGACCCAAATTTTAATAAGAATTTGCTTATTTTAAATTCAATTGGAAATTTCAGTTTATCCGGCGATAAATTAACTGTCAATATTTCACTTTCCGTACCACCGTCTACCGTTAATGATGGATTAAAAAACAAGTTTGTAAACGCTCTTAAAAATGAATTTTCTTCAGTAAAAGAAGTAAATATTAATATTGAATCGAAAGTTACTGTTCATCAGGACTCAAAAAAAACTTCCATACTCCCGTCGGTTAAGAACACAATTGCAATTGCAAGCGGTAAAGGAGGAGTTGGAAAGAGTACCGTTGCGGTTAATATTGCCGTTGCACTAGCAAAAGACGGTTATTCAGTAGGATTGTTGGATGCCGATATTTATGGACCGAGTATACCATTAATGCTCGGCATAAAAGATAAACCGAATGTTTATCAGAATAAAGAAACTATGCAAATAATTCCATTGGAAAATTACGGTTTAAAACTTATTTCAATCGGGTTTCTAGTGGATGATAACGCACCTATACTCTGGCGTGGTCCGTTGGCAAGCGGAGCCGTCAAACAATTTATGACCGATGTAGATTGGGGAAAATTAGATTATATGATTTTCGATATGCCGCCCGGAACCGGCGATATTCAATTAACCCTTGTGCAAACAATACCTTTAACCGGTGCAGTTATAGTAACTACACCACAGAAAGTTTCACTGATAGATGCTAGAAAAGCTTTAAAAATGTTTACCCGCGTCAATGTCCCCGTGTTGGGAATTGTAGAAAATATGAGTTATTTTATTGCTCCCGATACCGGTAAAAAGTACGATATCTTCGGCACCGGAGGAGGAAGTAATTTATCTAAAGAATTAGACGTACCTTTTCTAGGCGGCATCCCTATTGATCCGCAAATCAGAATTGGAGGAGATACCGGTAAACCAATTATTTATGATATCCCGAATGCGGAACAAGCTAAAACCATAATGAGCATTTCAAGAAAATTGACTGAACAAGTAAATATCCGTAATTTGAATCGGAATTCCTCTAAAGTAGAAATTCTGCTCGATGATAAAGAATAATACTGATACATTTTGATTGATATTAGCAGTATTAAGTTTTTCTAATACATTGTAATAATCAAAATTAATTTTCTTTCGTTGAATAAGCTCGATAGTTCTTATGAACTCTAATTTAAAAGATAAAGTAATTAAGGCTCTGAATTCTCTGAAACCTTTTTGCAGGCAGGTGTAAAAAGAGCTTTGTTTCGGAGATCAAAAGAGTAGAAGCAGTGAATTCAGATTAAATCATTGTTGAGCCTTCTATCAAGAAATTTAATAACTGATATTTAATAACTTCTTTCAAAATCCTATGAACGATGCTTGGATAAAAAAAATATTAAAAATAATATTTGCGATAGCCGGCGCCGTTATCATTTTCTACTTCCTCTATCAATTATTCGATTTATTGACAATACTTACGATTTCCATATTGGCATTTATTTTCAATCCATTCGTTACTATGCTGGAGAGAGAAGGTTTCAACAGATTAACATCAACACTGATAACCTTTGTTGTAGTTGTATTTTTATGTTACCTGGCACTTTCAATATTTATTCCTGAATTTATATTACAAATGAATCAGCTCATAAATACATTAAATGTATATTCACTACACAACGAGCTGATTTCAATCGAAGATAAAATTCATAAATATCTTCCGTTTTTTAATCCCGGCGACTTATCGAACAGAATCGAACGCTTTATTTCTACCGGATTTGTTAATTCTTTTGATAAGATAGCATCTGTATTAACCGGTATTGTGTCGGTTGTTGCCCTTGTGGTAATTGTTCCGTTTATTACTTTTTTCCTTTTAAAAGACAGCCATTCTCTTCTTCATGGTATTTTACATATTATCCCCAATAAATATTTTGAGATGTCTTATTGGATTTTAAAAAAGGTGGCAATTCAATTGGGCAGGTTTGTTAGAGGGTGGGTTTTTGATGCTACATTTGTCGGCGTTGCCACTGGTTTTGGATATTATTTTTTAGGCGTTAAGAATTCTTTACCGCTTGGATTAATATCAGGAGTAGGTCATCTTGTACCTTATTTAGGACCGGTAATCGGAATGATCCCTGCAATTATAATATCGGTTATTCAATATGGTAATTTTTCGCAAGTTCCTTTCATTATTATTATGATAATAGCCGTTTATGCGGTTGATAATGGAGTAGTTCAGCCTTATGTTTTTGCAAAAAGTGTTGATATGCATCCAATTGTAATAATACTGCTAATACTGGCCGGCGGTCAATTAATGGGTGTTATAGGAATGCTGATTGCCGTTCCGCTTGCAACTGTAATTAAAACTCTTTCTAAAGAAATTTACTACGCATTAAAGAATTATAAAATTGCCCGTCTGTAACAAGACGCAATATAAAATATTTTAATCCAATTCCTTCATCAAATTTTTAATAACCTCTACCGAAGTAATACCATCGGCTTCAGCATTAAAATTAGTAATTATTCTGTGACGAAGCACCGGCATCATTGAGGCTTTAACATCATCAATATTCGGAGTATATCTTCCATTTATAATGGCGCGAGCTTTTGCAGCAAGTATTAAATATTGAGAAGCACGCGGACCAGCTCCCCAACTCAACCAGTTTTTTATGAATTGCGGTGCGTTATCATTGGAAGGACGGGTTTTATGCGTTATTTTAACGGCAAATTCTATCACGTTTTCCGCTACCGGTACTTTTCTAACCAAATCCTGAAATCGTATTATCTCTTCTGCGGTAACAAGTTTATTTAATTTCGGAACATATCCGCCGGTAGTAGTTTGAACGATTTTAATTTCCTCATTAAAAGAAGGATAATCGAGCCATAAATTAAACATAAATCTATCCAATTGTGCTTCCGGTAGCGGATAAGTTCCTTCCTGTTCTATTGGATTTTGAGTTGCTAAAACAAAGAACGGCTCCTCGAGGGTGTAAGTAACTCCGGCAGTAGTTACTTTATGTTCCTGCATAGCTTCCAAAAGAGCAGCTTGAGTTTTCGGCGGAGTTCTGTTAATTTCATCGGCAAGTAATACATTTACAAAAACCGGACCCGGTATAAATCTGAAATTTCGTTTTTTTGTTATTGGGTCTTCTTCGATTAATTCAGTACCGGTTATATCGCTAGGCATTAAATCGGGTGTAAATTGAATACGGTTAAACTTCAAGTCCATCACCTCTGCTAGGGTTTTTATCAGAAGCGTTTTTGCAAGTCCCGGAACACCTACTAATAAACAATGCCCTCTGGAAAGTAATGAATTTAATAATTGATCGACAATAATTTCTTGACCGATTATAACGTTACTAATTTCTTTTTTTATTTGATTTATTTTAAAATTTAATTCTTCTACTAGTTGAACGTCGTTCTTTTTTATTTCGTTGCTGCTCAATATTATTTCCTCGAGATTATTTAAGTATATATTTTAATTAAACCAATTATGAGTTTACTTTGAAAAGGTTATTCCTTTGAAACCGCCTCATACTAAGAGGGAACAAGAATCACAAAACTTCAAATTTAAAATAGATTCCCATATTCTTGAGAATAACAATTTTTTATGCAGGCTTTTTATAATAAAATCAATGATCAAATTCGATTATAACATTATTTTCCAATAAATTTTCTTTTTTAATTTATCTATCCATTTTTCATA
>CBFDUR010000041.1:0-8988 GCA_965613005.1 uncultured Ignavibacteriales bacterium | reverse complement strand
ACATTACATTTTTATTCATCGAATATTCAATTAAAGATATTTATAACCGGGAAATATAATTGATTGAATATAAATTACAAGTCGATCGATCAATACAACGTTATCCATCATAATTTTCAGTTTTTATATTTTTCCTCGATTTTATTTAATTTATCAAATATACGTAATTGATTTCCGACATAATTCCTTATATTACTTTTTACTGAAAAGATTAATTAATTGAGTCTTCTATAAAAAGGTATTTTTCTTCGGAAAATCTTTTGTTTTTGCAAAAGATCAAACTTTGAAAACTTGGGGATGATCTTTTTATATATTTCTCCGTAAAGAGTAAAATTTAATAGTAGTATAATATCTTAAGATTTGTTACCTTTAAAAGGAGATATTCAATTTAAAGTTATTATCAACGATTTTTTAATATTAGCTCAAGAGGAATTTACATGTATACGGTATTATTACTGATTTTATTGGGTCTGGCAGCTATTTTAGTTTTCCCGGGAATAAAGGGACAGAAACCGGGGAAAGTAATAGGCGGGTTAATACTCGGAATATCAACTGTTTTTTTCTTCTGGTTTATGGATTTTTGGGGTCAGGCTCTTTGGTTTGAAACATTGGGTTATGGAAATAGATTTTGGACGGTAATAGTATCAAACTTCGTTCTGGCTCTTTTGGGCGGAATATTCGGCTGGCTAATTGTTTATTTTTTAACATATTTCATACCGAAGAATAGAAGATTTGTACGCATTACATCAATAATAATCGGTACTATTGCAGGTGCAGGATGGGGATATGCTAATTGGGGAATAATATTAAAGTTTTTAGATCGTATTTCTACAAGCCTTGTCGATCCTATCTTTGGGAAGAATACAGGCTTTTATCTATTTACACTTCCTTTTTTAGATAATTTATATGGAATTATATTTTGGTTGGTTTTGATAGCACTTTTTGCAACGTTTTCCGCTGCTTTCCTTAACATAAATCCGGAAGGATTATTTCTAAAACTTCCTCTCGATACCGATGTAAGTACAGCCAAAACTTATAAAGGTTTATATATTAATTCAGCCGTTTTTATATTTGTTCTTGCATTCGGTAAATATTTAGCCCGCTTTCACATAATGTATTCCTCAAAAGGGGTTGTTAACGGTCCGGGATGGACCGATGTAAATGTTCTTCTTCCGGCACTTGATATAGTAATTGTATTAATGATAATATGCGCGCTTATATTGTTAATACCTATAGTTAGAGATAAATATTTTAAAATATTAAAAAAGATAAAACTACCTTTTAGGAATTCACACATTTATATTTTAAGCAGTATTGCAGTTTTTATACTCTCGTTTTGGTTTATAGGTTTAACGGTAGTGCCTTGGTTGTTTGAATCATTATTGGTTCTTCCGAATGAAATCACTTTCGAGCGACCGTATATTTTGAACAACATAGAATTCACACGTCACGGTTTTGGCTTAAATAAGGTAGAAGAACGTGAGTTTCCCGATTCAGGTAAATTTACAGAACAAACCGTAAAGTCGAATCCAATGATATTTTCGAATATACGATTGTGGGATTGGAGAGCTTTAGATGCGGTTTATAGGCAATTCCAAGAGATACGGTTGTATTATCAATTTTCCGGTGTAGATGTCGAAAGATATACATTCGGCGGTAAATACCGCCAGGTAATGGTTTCAGGAAGAGAAATGAATATAAATAATTTGCCTGCTCAAAGTAAAACATTTGTCAATGAAAGGCTTCAATATACCCACGGTTTCGGCATAACTATGTCAATGGTTAATGAGTTCACTTCGCAGGGTCTTCCTCATATGTTAATTAAAAATATTCCGCCTGTAAGTCAATTTCCCAGCCTAGTAGTTAAGCAACCGCAAATCTATTACGGAGAATTAACCGACTCTTATGTGGTGGTTAACACCAAAGAAAAAGAGTTTGATTATCCAAACGGTAAAGACAATGTTTATACAAGATATTCCGGTAAAGGCGGAGTACGAATTAGTAGTTTTTGGAGAAAATTTCTATATGGATGGCAATTTGGCGGAACTAAATTTTTATTTTCAGGTTATCCGACCGACTCAAGTAGGATCATGTTTCATCGCCAAATTCTTGAAAGAGTAGAGCAACTAGCCCCTTTCTTACATTTTGATAATAACCCTTACATAGTGTTATCTCATGGTAAATTATACTGGATTATCGACGCTTACACAACTTCTGATTATTATCCATACAGTGAACCGTTTTCTTCTTTGGAAACTATAGATTTTAATGAAGGCAATAATAAAAGAAAATTGGTTTCTGAAGTTGAGCAAAGTTTAAACGGGGTTAATTATATACGTAATTCCGTTAAAGTTGTTGTTAATGCATTTAACGGAAAAGTTAATTTTTATGTATTTGATGAACATAGCCCAATAATAAGAGTTTGGGAAAGAATTTTCCCCAAATTGTTTAAAAATAGAAGCTTAATGCCGGAAGGCCTTTTGAAACATATTCGTTATCCTATTGATATGCTCCTGGTTCAAGGACTGATGTATGAAAAATATCATATGACAGATCCAACGGTATTCTATAATCAAGAAGATCTTTGGGTTAGAGCTACCGAGAAATATTACAGTCATATTCAACCCGTCGAACCATACTATATAATGTGGCAGTTACCGGGTTCTAGTAAGCCGGAATATGTTCTTATCTTACCTTTTACACCTAAGAACAGACAGGTTATGATCGGCTGGATTGCAGGTATGAGTGACGGTAAGGATTACGGGAGGCTTCTCGCTTATCAATTCCCAAAAGACAAAATGGTTCTTGGACCGCAGCAAGTTGAAACAAAAATTGATCAGAATAGTTATCTATCGGGTCAATTAACTTTGTGGGATCAAAGAGGTTCCAATGTAATCCGGGGTAATATGCTTGCTATTCCGGTGAACAAGACAATATTTTATGTCGAACCAATTTATTTGCAGGCAGAAACAGCCGCTTATCCGGAGCTTCAACTCATTGTTGTAATGCATGGCAATGATATGAGCTATGCAAAAACTTTCGATGGGGCACTAGCTAAACTTTTTAAGCAAAACGGTGGATTACAAAAATTTTCCCAAACTCAAGTGGCTTTTCAAAAACCGGTTTCCACAATGGCAAATTTATCTGTACAAAATCAAATTCAAGCGGCTAATGATGCTTTTAATAATTATCTGAAGCTTTTTGGCAATAAACATTTTTCTGAGGCAGCTAAAGAACTTGAGAAATTACAGAAGGCTTTACAACTATTGTCTAATCAAAAGCAAATTCAGAAATAGAGTAGTAGGTTTTTAACAAGAAACTTTAATGTAATAGTCGTTTCAATAATTTTTAATGCTAAAGGAATACTTTTGTAGGGAAGACTCATAAATTCCAAATGCCCCTGTTGTTTATTCTTTGCAATGGCAATTAGAAAGAGCTGAAACTCTATTGATTTTGCTGCCTCCGTTTTTTGTTTCCCTGAATTTCACCTTACGGTTGCATTAACTCCGGAATCATTTTAATAATACCATTTTCCTAGCTGTAAAATAATTACCTGCCTTTAATGTATATATGTAAATTCCGCTAGGTAGGTTTTTTTCATAAAACTTTACACTATAATGATTGGCAGGTTGCACTTTATCCACTAGTATTTCCACTTCATTTCCAAGTACATCATAAATTATTAGCTTTACATGTACAAATCCTTGTGGAGTTACCGGAATATCGTAAGCAATGTTTGTTACAGGATTAAACGGATTCGGATAATTTTGTTCCAAAGCAAAAGAAAGTGGCTTTGTTAAGTCTTTATAATCGATAACGGCTATTTTCTTTAATATCAAATCATTCGGATCAAAATCAAAATACTTCGGTTTCCCTTTTATTGCAATGTTAAATACCTGGTTCTGCTGATTATTAAAGACGGTTATCAATGTATCTCCGATTGCAGTATGAAATTTCAATTGTATCGGCATAGTAAAAAAGCGCGGAATAATATTAGTCGTTTGATTGATATTTAATTTTACGTTATAAATATCATTGCCGAAAACCGAATAATTCCAATGTACGGAATATGATGGATAATTTTGACCGAATATCCATTCATTAAAAAAATAATCTAATTTTTTCCCATAAATTTTTTCAGCTACGGATTCAAAATCACTTGTAGTTGCCACACCATAAGCAAATCGAGGATCATCAAGATAACTCCTTAATATTCTAAAAAATGTGGAATCACCGACAATACCTCTCAACATATACAAAACAACAGCGCCTTTTGCATAACTGCGCGCATAGTTAAAGATATTATTCACAGATGAAATATTGTTAACATAGATTGAACCTTTTGCGGTGAAGGCTGTTTTCATTAAGTTTTGCATAAACGATTTATAAGTACTTTCCCCGTTTTTTACTTCATGATAAATTGCTTGGGAGTAAGTTGCAAAGCCTTCATTGAGCCAAATGTCATTCCAATCGGCACATGTTACTTTATCTCCAAACCATTGATGAGCAAGCTCATGAGATTGAATATCCGCTCCAAAAGCCCCTAATGAAGTTATAGTTTGATTTTCCATTCCACCGCTCCAACCAAACTGGACTTGTCCGTATTTTTCTTTAATAAACGGATATTGCCCGAATTTTTTAGAGAATATGCTAATCATCTCTGCAGTAAGATTCAGATAACTTTTAACGGCATTAAAAGATTCCGGATAGATATAATTTTCTATAGGCATGGAATCATTTACCGCATAATGATAATATGTAACATACTTTTTATAATTTGAAACAGCGATTGAAATAAGATACTGTGCTATAGGATAGCTATTTTTCCATTTGTATGTAAAGGTACCGTTATGATTATTGATAACTTTTTGCAGCAGTCCATTAGAAACGGCAATCAAATTGCTGTCACATGTTACCCAGACTTTGGAAGAGTCCGCTTTATCTGAAGGAGTATCTTTGTTCTGGAACCAGTCGCTGGCTCCGTAAGGTTCGCTAAGGCTCCAAATTACCGGTTGACCTTTATGAGTTGAGAACTCAAAACTTCCGAATCCGCTGCTGCCGGGAATGCCTTCATAATATACCGTTACGAAAAATCTTTTACCTAAACCGTAAGCAGAATCTAAAGTTATTTGTAATTTTGCATTGCTATGGGTAAATGATAACTTTTTGTTTCCCATCTTTACCGAATCTACGTTTAAGGCATCCTGCAAGTCAAGAAAAAACGAAGTTAAAGAAGGATAATTGCTCTTTGCTCCGATAGTTACTGCACCGACTAAATATTTAGTCGGCGGATATTCTAATTTTAAATTCAATTTATAATATATAACATCTATTTTTCGATCACCCGGGTATTGAATTTGCTCAATTTTTTCAAAATTTTTGAAAGCATTTTTTTCAGCTTTAGCGATTTGTATAATGGAATTTTGTGCTACCGCAAAACTATTCAAGCTGTAAAATATTATTAAAAATAGTAAAGTTTTCATTTTTATACCTATCGGAAATTAATATAGTTAATGAAACATCTTTAAATTTGCTCTAAAAAAGTATTCACTTATATATTCTTGTAAATATTTCCTATCGCAATAGGAATGTACTCCTCTTAGTCAATTCTTGAAATTTCTTATCTATATATGCGACATATTAAAGCTCTTACCTGGATTAGACAAAATTTGCTTCAGGTTAGGATACTCTTCGGCGGTTTATAGCAGACCATCCACCGACCGGTATCAGCCGCACGAAACAAAATCGAGAAGATCCAACGGAATAGCCAGAAAATGTTGACAGCAAATGCAATGTTAACAAATAAATTCCACTTTTTGTTATCTGTTGTATTGGTCATTTATTAGGCTAATTAAAAATTAGATCAATTATTCAATTTTCTCATCACTAATACAAAGGGCACTGATTAGTTATAAACTAATAATTAAAAATATATAATTGCTTAATTATATTTTACTCTAAAATCTTTCAAAAAAAACGAAGATTTAGTTGTTAATAAAATATCGTCTATATTCTACAACCGTCTTATACAAATTTGCAATAACAATACAGCGTGGTAAAAGATGTTTGACCGGTGGCAAACTTCTAATGGATAGTGCTCACTACTTCTCATCGTTATTTGAACCTTAAGATAAAACAATCAAGCGGTTTTCTGTTGTATTCCAAAATGTTCAGCCAACTAAATACTATTAGCTCCTTTTTTTTATTTCTACAAAAAATAAAATTTAATTGGCTTATTAACAAGTATTAGTGAACTAAATGGGTATCACTATAAATTTTTTAATTGAGAGTTTCAGAATCATTGCCTTGTTTATTCGGATTAAAAATAAGGTTTAAGTTTATTTTTTCATTAAATTTATTTTTGATTTGTTTTAATTCATATAAAATTCTTTTCAAGATTCACAATAACAAGAAAGAAGTAATAGAATGTTACAAAAATTTTTTACAATTATTTTACTTTCCATACTAATAGTATGTGAATCATTTCCTCAAAGCAAAAATTCATTTCGTATTAGACTGAAAGAAGGGTGGTTCATTCAATCTTCGAAAAAGGTTAAAGTAACAGGTCAAAAAATATCTTCGATAAATTACAATGCTGAAGACTGGTTTCCGGCAGAAGTTCCTTCAACTATTTTAGGAGCATTGGTAAAAGATAAAGTTTACAGTAATATTTATTATGCGGAAAATTTGACAAAGATACCTACAGATCGATTTATAGTTCCATGGTGGTACAGAACGGAATTTATTGTACGAAAAGCAAAAAACTTTAATACTGTTAAATTGGAATTTAATGGGATAAATTATCGGGCTAATATTTGGTTCAACGGAACTAAAGTTGCAGATTCCGATACTACCGAAGGTTCTTTCAGACGATTTGAAATAAACGTAAGTAAATTTGTAAAATATGGAGAGAAAAATGTTCTTGCCGTTGAAATTATTCCGCCTGTAAACGGAGAGCCGACTATTGGATTCGTTGATTGGAATCCACGACCTCCGGATAGAAGTATGGGATTGTGGAGAAGTGTTATCTTGAAGTTCAGTGGTTCTGTTTCCATCAATTACCCTTTTGTGAGAAGCAAAGTTGATACCGTTACATGGAAAAAAGCAAAATTAACAATTTCGGCCGAGCTACAAAACAATAGCAATATGAAGATAAGCGGCTTATTAATAGGAAATATCGGCTCTATTAAATTTTCGAAAAAAGTAGTCCTTGAAGCAAAACAAACAAGCTTAGTAACTTTTCGACCGGAAGATTTTCCACAATTAATAATAAACAAACCTCGTTTATGGTGGACTCATGATTTTGGCAAACCGGAATTGTATTCGTTATCCTTTTCTTTCATAATAAATGATCAAATTTCCGATAAGCGTTTTATCAAATTCGGAATTAGGGAAGTAACCGATTTTTTTACTTCTCAAGGATTTAGAGGTTTTAAATTAAACGGAAAGAAAATTCTAATTAGAGGAGGCGGCTGGACAGACAATTTGCTGCTGGACAATACTTACCAAAATATTAAATATCAGATAAAGTATGCAAGGCACTTAAATTTGAATACTATTAGAATGGAGGGGTTCTGGGGGGAAAACCAGGATATTTATAATTTATGCGATGAGAACGGTATTCTGATTATGGTGGGTTGGAGTGCTCAATGGGAATGGAAGAATGTGTTTGGAGCGCCTACCGATAAATATGGTGGGATAAAATCTCCAGAAGATATAAAAATTGTTTCAGAATCATTTAAAGATCAGATTAAATGGTTAAGAAATCATCCTTCCATATTTTTATGGGTGTATGGAAGTGATAAATTGCCGAGACCTAAGTTGGAAATGAAATATTTGAGAATATTAAAAGAGTATGATCCCTCAAGTTTATCTCTTGCTTCAGCACATGAACACGTCAGTAAATTAACTGGGAGAACTGCAGTTAAAATGAGAGGACCGTATGATTATGTACCTCCAAATTATTGGTATGTAGATAAAAAATATGGTGGAGCATTTGGATTCAATACTGAATCGGGTCCTGGTCCGCAAGTACCGCCAATTGAGAGTTTGAAAAAGATGTTACCTAAAGATTCACTTTGGCCTATAAATAGTGAGTGGTATTTTCATTGCAGTAGAGGAATTTTTGAAAATTTAACTGTATACAACAGAGCTATTGAAAATCGATTAGGAAAACCTTTGAACTTGAAAGATTATGAGAGAAAGGCTCAATATACTAATTATGAAGCAATGAAGGCAATGTTCGAAGCTTTCCGTGCAAACAAATTTATCTCAACCGGTGTAATTCAGTGGATGTATAATGCCGCATGGCCGAAATTGTGGTGGCAACTTTATGATTATTATTTGATGCCTAACGGAGCTTTCTATGGGGCGAAAAAAGCGAATGAACCGGTTCATATTCAATATGATTACGGTAATAATGCCGTCTATGTCGTTAACAGCACCTTGAAAAAATACAATAATTTAATTGCCGATGTAAGTGTGCTAAATTTTAACTTACAAAAAAAATATGTAAAACGTCGGAAGTTTAATCTTCAAAGTAATATATCAAAACAATTACTAACTATTCCTTCTTTGAAAAATTTAAGTAAAACCTATTTCATATATTTAAAACTATATCAAGGAATGAAGGAGATTAGTACAAATTTTTACAGTTTATCAACTAAACCGGATGAGCTGGATACAGCTAAAACTACTTATTTCGTTACACCGGAAAAACAATATGCAGACTTGACCGAATTGAATTCTCTTCCTCAAATAGAATTAAGTGTTAAATACAATCTTGAAAAGAAAGATAAAACGGAATTTATAATTGCAAAGATTAAAAATGCATCGAAAAAATTAGCCTTCTCAATAGACTTAACGGTAACCGCCGGATATAAAGATGATCCTATTCTTCCAATATATTGGGAAGATAATTATTTTTCACTTTTATGTAAGAATTAAAAACTTCAGCCACTAATTAAGAAAAACATATTGTGAGTAGCG
>CBFDUR010000040.1:0-9081 GCA_965613005.1 uncultured Ignavibacteriales bacterium | reverse complement strand
ATTATTAAGCAAGAAAGGGCCGATGGCTTTAGATTTTTTCAAAAAAGTTGTAGATATCAATCTCATTGGATCATTTTTACTGACTAGAGCAGTCGCTCGAGTTTTTTCAACACAACCGGTCAATGAAAAAGGCGAGAGAGGTCTCATTGTTCATACAGCATCCATTGCAGCCTTTGAAGGACAATTTGGCCAAGTTGCATATTCTGCAACAAAATCAGCCATTGTGGGAATGATTTTACCACTGGCAAGAGAGCTTTCAAAAACGGGGATCCGCGTAATGGCTATAGCACCAGGTATGTTTGAAACACCTATGCTTGACAATGTAAGCAGTGAAATCCGCGATCAACTGTGTGCGAGTGTACCTTTCCCTGCGCGTTTTGGTACTGCAGAAGAATACGCTCATCTGGTTGAAAATATAATGGATAACCAGATGCTCAATGGTAGTGTCATTCGATTAGATGGGGCAGCGAGGCTTCAATAGCTGCTCGGTTACACATCAGAAAGACAGACGTAATCATTCAACTGTCTGTCTCCCCTTATTTTTTTCCTTTAAAACCAAAAAAAAAATCAACACATTATTTCACCATCGTAAATTAATAATAAAACAAAGGGGTCGGATCTTGTGTTTAATTGAAGTTTATGACATTATCAGGATATGTCCAGAGCTTTAAGAATAAAAATCCCAAATAGCTGGCATCATGTTCATGTCAAAACCAGATGCAACGAAGTTGTATTTTGCAAGATAGAACAATGTCAGTTGATACTAAATTTATTGGAAGAAGCTTCAAAACGTTTCCCTGTTAATATGATTGCATGGAACATACTTCCGTCTGAATACCATCTAATCATTCAATCACTAGATGGAGATCTGAGCATTGTTATGAAATATATCAATGGCGTTTTATCTCGACGAATCAACAAACAAAATGGTTGGAATGGAAGTTTTATGCGAGGAAGATTTAGGAACACCATCATTGAAAAACGATATGTTGAAGCCGCAATTAACAATATACACAGCATTCATGATGAAAATAAATGGCCAAATTTAGAGGATAATAAAATTTACGCCAGTAGTGAGGGCTATTATACCAATAATTGCTCCCCACCCGACTGGATGAAAAAATTCTACAAAAATATAAAATCGAAAAACTACCTGTTGTGAATAAAAAAGGAATTTTAAAAGGATTAATAACTTTTAAAGATATTCAAAAAAAGAAAAAATATCCAAATGCATGTAAAGATGAACAAGGTAGATTGCGAGTGGGAGCAGCAGTGGGTATCACTTTCGATATTTTGGATAGAATGGAAGTCTTATACAATGCCGGAGCAGATGTAATTGTAATCGATACTGCACATGGTCATTCGATGAGTGTACTCAAAACAATAAAAGATGCCAGAAAGAAGTTTAAATATCAGCAATTAATTGCCGGGAATATCGGTACTTATGAAGCCTCACTTGACCTATTGGATTGCAAGGTAGATGCCATAAAAGTAGGAATCGGTCCCGGATCAATTTGTACAACCCGGGTAATTGCAGGGGTTGGTGTACCTCAAATTACCGCCATTTCAGAAGTATATAGAGCCGCAAAAAATAAAGGTATTCCGATCATTGCCGATGGCGGTATTAAACAGACAGGTGATATACCAAAAGCTATTTCTGCAGGTGCAGATACTGTTATGATAGGAGGTCTCTTCGCCGGTGTTGAGGAAAGTCCGGGTGAGAAAATTTTATTTGAAGGAAGAAGTTTTAAATTATATCGTGGTATGGGCTCACTTTCCGCTATGAAAAAAGGGAGCAAAGACCGGTATTTTCAAGATACCGAAGATGATGTTACTAAGCTAGTGCCTGAAGGAGTGGAGGGACGGGTACCATTCAAGGGTCCTTTATCGGATACTATTTATCAATTAATAGGAGGGCTTAGAGCCTCTATGGGTTATTGCGGTGTAAAAAACATTAACGAGTTAAAAACCAAGGTTAAGTTTATCAAAATTACTGCAGCCGGGTTAAGAGAAAGTCATCCGCATGATGTGATTATTACTAAAGAAGCGCCGAATTATCATATTTGAGCGCTTATAACGAATTGTTTTTTACTAATGATGAGTTCACTTTGAAAAGGTAAGAATCAATGAAATGGATTTTGTTTTTAAGTGGACTCAATGATTATTAAAGCTTTTTTTTCAATTTGTGGTAATTTTTTATTATGTATAAAGTTCTTGTAATTGCGTATTATTTTCCGCCGATGGGATTAAGTGGAGTTCAGCGAACTTTAAAGTTCGTGAAATATATGAAAAACTATAATTGGCAACCTACTGTTTTAACTACACAACCGACGGCCTATTATGCTCATGATTCCAGTTTGTTAAATGAAATGGAAAAATATGATATAAATATCGTTAGGGTTAATTGGAAAGGTATTAGCTCTAGAATGGCTGATAAAGGTACGGTTAAAATACCTCCCGAATTCATCAGAAAAACCCTCAGCAGAATTAGTAATATTTTTTATATTCCCGATAACAAAAAAGGGTGGGCTAAACAAGCTTATTATGCAGCAAAAGACTTGATTGCAAAAGAAAAATTTGATTTAATATTTGTAACAGCCCCGCCATTCTCTGCCGTTAACACAGCAGTTAAAATTAAAAAAGATTTTAATATCCCGCTTATAATTGATTATCGGGATTTATGGTACGGAAATCAATTCGGTTTTTATCCTACACCGTTCCATTCTTATTTGCACAAAAAACAGGAATATACTGCTCTAAAAGCCGTCGATAAAGTGATTGTTACAAACCGGCAAATGAAAGAAAAAATAATTAGCTATTATAAGTTCCTTAGTTTTGATGATCTGTTTATTATTCCTCATGGATTTGATCCTGAAGATTTTGAAAATTTAAAAATTGAGAAGAAAGTGAATCATAAGATGATTTTAACTTATTCAGGAATATTTTATGAATTCATTACACCAAAATACTTTTTTTATGCATTTAAACAATTATCTGCTTCAAGACCGGATATTGCAGCCAATATCGAATTACATTTTATCGGTTTTTTGAGAAATGAGAATAAAAAATTAATTTTCAAACTTCATTTGGAAGAATTTATAAAAGAATACGGATATCTGGAGCACAGGAAAGCGCTAGCCAAAATTATGTCGAGTGACGTATTATGGATGATGGTCGGTAACGGTAGAAATGCAAATACAATTTCAAGCAGTAAACTTTACGAATATTTTGGTACACGAAAGCCAATCTTGGCATCCCTTCCCGATGGAGCATTAAAAAACGCTACACAAGAGTATAAAGCTTCCTTTATTACCAAGCCCGATGACGTACAAGGTATTAAGGATATGTTGATCAAAATATATAACCTTTATCTAAATAATAAATTACCTCAGCCTGACGAAGAATTTATTCAAAAACACAGGCGTGATTTTTTAACGGAACAATTAACAAAACAATTTCAGTTTTTAATTCAGGAAGAAAATTAATGAATGTATTAGTAATAGGTTCAGGTGGAAGGGAACATGCTTTAGCTTATAAAATCAAACAAAGTAGATTTTTGAATAATTTATTTATAGCTCCCGGAAATCCCGGTACAAGCATGTTGGGAAAAAACGTCCGGTTGAAAATAAGTGATTTAAATGCCGTTAATAATTTTTGTGTCCGGAATAAGATAGACTTAGTAGTCATTGGACCGGAAATTCCAATAGTGCAAGGGTTAGCCGATCATCTTCGCAAAAATAAAATCAAAGTTTTTGCGCCGGATTCAAAAGCCGCCGAAATCGAAGCACATAAATTATTTGCTAAAAATTTGATGATTTCACACGGAATTCCAACTGCACAATTTAAAAGTTTTACTTTTGCAGAATATGAAAAGGCATTGGATTATCTCCGGTCTATGAATTATCCCTGTATAGTAAAAGCGGATGGTCTGGCATCCGGTAAAGGTGTATTGATTTGTAATTCGATTGAAGAGGCAAAAGAAGCTGTCGATAATATTTTTGTGAACAAAATTTTCGGTTCCGCCGGTGACAAACTTATTATCGAAGAATTTATGAAGGGTGAAGAGGTTTCCATTTTTGCAATTACCGATGGAATAGATTTCATTTGTCTTCCTGCTTCTCAAGATCATAAAAGGATAGAAGAAAACGATAAGGGTAAAAATACAGGTGGTATGGGTGCGTATTCACCCGCTTCTTTGATAACGGATGAATTATTGGACGAAATTGAAGAAAAAATTATTTCTCCCACGCTTCAGGCTCTTTTGAAAGATGGTAGAAGATTTATCGGATGTTTATATGCAGGCTTGATGATAACGGATGAAGGACCTAAAGTTGTTGAATTTAATTGTCGATTTGGTGATCCGGAAACTCAAGCGGTACTTCCTTTATTGAAAGGTGATTTTTTACAACTTTTATATTCGGCTGCTTCCGGCAAAATTGATAAGTCTTCCGTTGAATATAATGGCGGTTCATCTGTGTGTGTAGTTTGCGCATCCGGTGGTTACCCCGGTTCATTTAAAATAGGATACGAAATAAAGGGATTGGAAACTTTTGAAAATGATAATGAAAATATAATTTATCATGCCGGGACTAAAGAAGATAATGATAAGATTGTTACAAATGGCGGTAGGGTGCTCGGCGTTACTTCCGTAATTGATTCAAATAATTTAAAACTTGCAAAGAAAAAAGCATATCAGGCTGTTCAAAAGATTTATTTCGAAAATATATATTACAGAAAAGATATTGCCGATAAAGGAATAATAAATTGAGACTGATTTAGCTTGTTCACTATTTATTGAATATTGTATTCTTGATTAATTGTAGTCTTAATTTCCTTATAAGAAGTTATTCCCTATCTACTTAGCGATAAGCTTAAAAATATTGTTCCCGGATTTTATCCAAATCTTTTGTTCGTATTATTTTATTAAATAATATGTAAATTTACTTTCATTTTTAATAATTAATAATAATAGATTCGATGGAAATAATATCTGATAAACCTAAATGTCATTGCGGAGTATTTGGAATATTCGATTCTAATAATGCTGCAGTTCAAACATATTATGGCTTACATGCTTTACAACATAGAGGACAAGAAGCCAGCGGAATCGTTACACAAGACTTTAATAAAAACGGAAAACCTATTTTTAATATTCATAAAGGTGAAGGGCTAGTTTCGGAGGTCTTTCCCGATACAAAAATATTTGAAAATATATTAATTGGGAAAGCGGCAATAGGGCATAATCGATATTCAACTACCGGTTCTTCCGATTCAACAAATAATATTCAACCCTTTGTTGTTCACTATAGACTAGGAAATCTGGCTGTTGCTCATAATGGAAATCTTACTAATGCAACTGAATTACGTACCGAATTGATAAATGAAGGAGCTATTTTTCAAACCGGCAGCGATACTGAGGTTATTTTGCATCTAATAGCAAGAAGTAAATTAAATGATCAAATTGAGCAAATTAGAGAAGCATTAAGTAAACTTGAGGGTGCATATTCATTAACAATACTTACGGACGATAAACTGATAGCCGCCAGGGATCCCTATGGTTTCAGACCTTTATCAATCGGCAAAGTTAACGGCTCATTTGTGGTTGCTTCCGAAACCTGTGCCTTTGACATTATTGCAGCTAAATTTGTTAGAGAAGTAGAACCCGGTGAAATTATAGTAATTGACGACGAAGTAAAAAATGAACTACAAATTAAATCAATTCGAATAAACGATATTGTTACACCTAAGAGACATTGCATCTTTGAATATATTTATTTTTCAAGACCCGATAGTTTTATCTTTGGGCATAATGTAGATAAAATGAGACGTCGTTTGGGAAAAATATTAGCCAGAAAATATCCTGTCTACGATAAAGATGGAGAGAAAGTTATTGTTATCAGTGTACCGGATAGTTCAAATACTACAGCATTAGGCTATCAACGGGAGTTGGAAAAACAGGGAATAGCATCAAGATTGGAAATAGGATTAATCAGGAGTCATTATATAGGTCGAACTTTTATTCAACCGGGACAGGAAAAAAGAAATATTGGTGTGCGAATAAAATTTAATATAGTGAAAGGTGTCCTTGAAGGGAAAACAATTGTAATTGTCGATGATTCGATAGTTAGAGGTACAACTTCACGTCAATTGGTACATTTAATCAAAGAAGCCAATCCTAAAGCAATCTATATCAGAATTTCATCATCACCAATTATGTATGCATGTTATTACGGTATGGATTTTCCCAGTAGGGAAGAGTTGATTGCAAATAAATATCAAGGTAATATAAAAGCTGTTGGAGAGTTTTTAGGAGTGGACAGTTTGGAATATCTGACAATTGATGAAATGCTGAAGGCAGTCTCGGAAGCTGATTCAAATAATTTTTGCACTGCTTGTTTTTCAGGTGATTATCCTACTAAAGTTGATTTGAAGTTTAGAAAGGAAATATATGAGCTTTAAGGTTTTTCTGGCTTTCTTATTTCTTTTTACCGGTATAACAACTTATTCACAAACTACTTATTTTATAAAATATAAGAATAATATCAGTAAATCTGAAATAAATGAAAAGATTACCTCCAAACGATTATTAGGCACACAATCAGCTCCTATACTTTATAAAGCTCAATTTTCAGTCGAACATTTTGCGCATAATCTCGGAAATTCCGATTCAAATCTTTCCCGGATTATAAAAGTATCATTTTCATCTAAGGCTGCTGCAAATTATTTTATTAATCAAGCAAAATCCGATCCTTCGATAGAATACATTCAAAAATCACATATCTATAAAATAGAATATACTCCAAACGATAGTTTATTTAAGCAGCAATGGGCACTAAAAAAAATTGAGGCTGCCGAAGCTTGGAATATTACACAAGGAACCGATACGGTTCTGATTGGTTTAATCGATACCGGAGTAGATTATCTTCACCCTGATCTAAAAAATAAAATTTACATAAATAAAGGCGAAACCGGAATAGATGCGAACGGACATGACAAAAGAGATAACGGAATTGATGATGACGGTAATGGCTTTATCGATGATTATATGGGATGGGATTTTACCGATCGAAAAGGTTTTCCATTCGATTCGTTAAGCGGAGATTATCTAAATTGGGACAATAACCCTATGGACGAAAACGGACATGGAACTTATATTGCCGGTATTATCGGAGCAGAAACAAATAATATGATTGGTATCGCAGGTGTTGCTCCAAAAATAAAAATATTAAATATCCGGGCTTTCGATCCTAACGGATACGGTGAAGAAGATGATGTGGCAAGTGCCGTTTTATACGCAGTTAAAATGGGTGTTAAGGTCATTAATATGAGTTTTGGCGATAATCAATTTTCTTATGTTCTCAGAGATGTAATCAGATATGCATACAGCAAAAATATTGTTCCGGTTGCAAGTTCAGGAAATTCCGGTTCCGATGAACCCCATTATCCGTCAGGCTATTCTGAAGTGATTTGTGTCGGAAATTCAACACGATACGATTATGTAGCCTCTAGCTCAAATTACGGCTCTACCCTTGATCTAGTTGCACCGGGTACTTCTATATTAACAACATCTAAAGACGGCGGTTATACGGAGGTGAGCGGTACTTCTGCATCTGCTCCTTTTGTATCGGCTGCCGCAGGTTTGATTTTATCGTTAGGGAATTTTACAAATGAAGAAGTGAAACAGATTTTGAAATCAACTGCCGATGATATAAATGTGCCTGGTTGGAATTTAAAAAGCGGTGCGGGAAGATTGAATCTTTTTCGTGCTGTAAGTGTAATAGCGCCTTCGATTGTTAAATTCAATTCACCTGAGGAAGACTTTACGACCTCTAAAAATTCGCTATCAATTCATGCTACAATACTTTCTGCATATTTTCAAAATTATTCTTTATATATGGGTACCGGGTTAAATCCCGTTCAGTGGGTAACACTTGTCAATAATTATCCTTATCAATTCTTTAATAAAGAAATTTATAATCTTGATATTTCAAACTTTAAAGATACCGTTTATACTTTGAGAATGACGGTTAATCAATCAAATGGAAAAAATTCGGAAGAGAGAGTAAATTATTATATTGAAAGATCACCTCCAAAAATTCGGATAGTATTTTTAAACAGTGCCTTCTATGGCTCAAAATTAACGATATTAGCCTCAGTCTTTACCAATCAACGTTCTGTGGTCAAATTATATTATAGAAAAAAAGGCAGCAATAGTTTTACATTTGTTACACTGGATGGATTCTCGACGAATACTGAAATGGTAAATCAACTTCATTACGGTTTTATTCCCAAAGACATAATCAAGCAAAATTCGACATACGAGGTTTACTTAGAAGCCGTTAATTTAGCTGGATTAAAATCGGTTGTAAATAATAACGGTTATAATTTTGAAATTCAGACAAATAACTATTTTCACCCGCGGTTTGAAAATGTACAACCTTTCACGCTGCCACCCGGTGAAATTTATCAAAATCCGGTAAATTTAACTTCCTCCGATTCAAATGAAATTTTTTTAAGGGGATCTGATAATCCGAAAATTTCATATCTGTACAGATTGTCAGGTAACCATTTTCAAAAAATTGATTCTTTACAAAATAGAATAGTTAAAGATTTCGGAGATTTTAATCATAACGGTAAAAAAGATTTGCTAACTTACTTCGTTTACAACGGTTATATTGAAGAACAAAAGAGTAAAAATTCTTCCGGTTTAATTCAAAAATATGCCGATTCTTCGGGAGCATTATGGCCTATAATGGCTAATGATTTATATAATGACGGAAATACCGAGATATTATCGGTAAATTCAGATACCTCAATTGCTGTCTGGAAGTTAAACGATAATTTAACTCTTAGTAATCCTATAACTTTAATAAATTTCACACCGTCAGGAATTTATGGGAATAGGTTGGATGCTCCTCATTCCGTAATTACCGATTTGAATGGGAACGGTAAAAAAGAAATTTGGATGGTTGATAAAGAAGGTGATATTTTTAATTATAATATTTTTAGGTTATGTTTCGGGAACAATTCATAAAATTATATATTCTCCCGATAAAATTATTATTTTATATATTATAAACG